>JAJHPN010000297.1 GCA_020890855.1 Candidatus Contendibacter sp.
ATGACGCTTTTGCCAGCGTCGGAAGTGGTGCCTTGAATCATCAGAGTGTTAGCGTTCATGGCTGGATTTTGACTGAAACGCTTGGTTTTTGGCTACACTAACGCATCCGATCCATCATAAAGATTGCTCATGCGCTTGAAAAATAACTGTTACTGCCAGCCCCTCATGCCGTGGGCAAGGAAAATTTGATGCTGACCGCGCTGCTGTGTCTGGGGGCGGCGCTGCTGGATCGCGGGCTGGGCGAACCGCGCCGCCAGCATCCGCTGATTGGCTTTGGCTGGCTGGCGCAACGGGTCGAAGCGCTGGTTTACGGGCCGCCGGAACTGGGCCCCAGCGCGCGGCGGGAACGGGGCGTCATCGCCGTTATTCTGCTGCTGGTTCCCTTCACGGTTGCAGCCGGGCTGTTGGCGTGGCTGCCGCTCATTGGCCTGGCTGTCGCGCTGGGCCTGCTCTATCTGGCTCTCGGCGCCCGCAGTCTGGCCGAACACGCCGAGGCGGTGGCGGCGGCGCTGCAAGCCGGCGATTTGGCGCTGGCGCGGCGGAAAGTAGCGATGATCGTCAGTCGTGATGCCGCCGATCTCGATGAAGAAGGGATCAGTCGGGCGACGGTGGAATCGGTCTTGGAAAATGGTTGCGATGCGATTTTCGGGGCGCTGTTCTGGTTCGTGCTGGCGGGGGCGGCGGGTGTCGTACTGTACCGGTTGGCCAATACCTTGGATGCGCTGTGGGGCTATCGCACCCCGCGTTATCTCGATTTCGGCTGGGCGGCGGCGCGGTTCGATGATGCGCTGAACTGGCTGCCAGCACGACTGACCGCGTTGAGTTACGCACTGGTTGGGCCGCAGCCGGCACGGGCCTGGCGTTGCTGGCAGGCGCAGGCCCCGAACTGGAAAAGTCCGAACGCCGGCCCGGTGATGGCGGCCGGCGCCGGCGCATTGGGCTTGGCGCTGGGCGGACCGGCCTGCTATCACGGTCAATGGCAGCCACGGCCGCCGCTGGGCGAAGGTCTGGCGCCCTGCGCCGAGGACATCGGGCGGGCGGTCAAACTGGTGCAACGGACGTTGTGGCTGTGGCTGGCGGTGATCCTGGTCGGAGGACTGGCCTTTGCTTGAGCATGGCGGCGGTTTGCGGGCGGCGGCGGCCCGTTACGGGATTGCGCTCGGCGACTGGCTGGATTTGTCCACCGGGATCAACCCGCAGGGCTGGCCGGTTCCGCTGCCGCCGCCGATGGTCTGGCAACGCTTGCCGGAAACCGACGACGGGCTGGAAACGGCAGCAGCGGCTTATTACGGAACGCCGCAACTGTTGCCGGTCGCGGGTTCACAGGCGGCGATTCAGGCTTTGCCCTGGCTGCGCGAACCGGGCCGGGTCGGCGTTCTCCAACCCAGTTACGCCGAACACGCGCATGCCTGGCGACGGGCCGGGCATCAGCTTGAGTGGTTGCCTCCCGATCAACTGGACACGGCGGCGGATCGACTGGACGCGCTGGTGCTGGTCAATCCCAACAATCCCACCGGCCAAGGTTTCGATCCCGCCATGCTGCTCAACTGGCGGGCGCGACTGGCGAAGCGCGGCGGCTGGCTGGTGGTGGACGAGGCGTTCATGGACGCCTCGCCGGATCAGGGGTTGACGGCGCAGGCAGGTCTGCCGGGCTTGATTGTGTTGCGCTCGCTGGGCAAATTCTTCGGTCTGGCTGGAGCGCGGGTTGGCTTCGCGCTGGCTGAATCAGCGTTGCGGGAGCGGTTGCGGGAGGCGCTTGGTCCGTGGCCGGTCAGTGGGCCAGCGCGGTGGGTCGCGACCCAGGCGTTGACTGATCATGCCTGGCAGGCGCAAACCCGGATACGACTGGCTCAGGCGGGCAAGCGGCTGGCGGATTTGCTGCAACGGCAAGGACTGTCGGTTGCCGGCGGAACCGGATTGTTTCAGTGGGCGCCGTTGCCGGAAGCGGATTTCTGGCAGGACGCCCTGGCGCGGCGAGGGATTCTGGTGCGCCGGTTTACTAATCCGCCGGGTTTGCGGTTTGGGCTGCCGGGCACGGAACCGGCCTGGCGACGGCTGGAATTGGCGCTGGCTGGAATGCGGGCTGAGCGACTGCGTTAGCCATAACCTTGCTCTACACTGAACCATTCTTAATGAATGGTGGAGAACTCAGCATGGTCTTGAAACCGGAGTTGAATTTCATTAGCGAGCAGGATTATCTGGCCGGTGAACTGATCAGCAAGGTAAAACATGAGTACATTAACGGCGATGTTTATGCGATAGCTGGAGCCAGCGCCAATTATAATAGAATTGTTGTTAATGTGGTGCGGAAGCTGGGCAATCACCTGGA
Source organism: Candidatus Contendibacter sp. (assembly GCA_020890855.1). Taxonomy (GTDB): domain Bacteria; phylum Pseudomonadota; class Gammaproteobacteria; order Competibacterales; family Competibacteraceae; genus RXIV01. Next base: position 2,330 of record JAJHPN010000297.1, read on the forward strand.
AAACACGCCGTGTGAGCCTTTTGCCGCCGATATGAAAGTCAAGGCTGGAAATGATTTTTTTTATCCGGATGTGATCGTTGCCTGTCATCATCAGAACCACGATTCTTACTATACAGAATCACCGATTATCCTCGTTGAAGTTCTATCAAAATCAACCCGTAGAACTGACCAGACCCTTAAACGTCAGGCTTATCAGCGCTTGCCGAGCCTGCAAGAATATGTGCTGATTGAACAGGATTTTGTCGATGTTGAAATTTGCCGTAGAGCCAATTACTGGCAATCCGAACATTATTACCTCGGTGATGAAGTGTATTTTTCCTCGATTGACCTCTCTTTACCGGTCGAAGCAATTTATGCTCGGGTCGCCAATCCCGATATGCAGGAATTTTTAGCCCACTGCGATGAAAAGCCGAATCACAATGAATAATCCTATGCAATCGTCAGTCGGCGAAGTCTATCTGGTCGGAGCCGGACCGGGCGATCCAGAACTGCTCACTTTAAAAGCGCTGCGGTTGATGAAGCAGGCTGATGTAGCCGTCTATGACCGGCTGGTTGGCTCCGAAATTCTGGAATTGCTGGAACCGTGCATCGAACGCATTTTTGTCGGCAAGGAGCCTGATCGTCATACTCTGCCGCAGAATGACATTAACCGGTTGCTGGTGGATTTGGCGTTGCAGGGCAAGAAGGTCTTGCGGTTAAAAGGGGGCGACCCGTTTATTTTTGGGCGCGGCGGTGAGGAAATTGAAACCCTGATGGCGGCAGGCGTCCGGTTTCAGGTCGTCCCCGGCGTCACTGCCGCCGCCGGTTGCGCCGCCTACGCCGGGATTCCACTGACCCACCGCGATTACGCTCAAGCCTGCGTGTTTGTTACCGGTCACCTCAAGGATGGGGCGCTGGATTTAAACTGGCCGATGCTGGCCCAACCGCGTCAGACGGTAGTGTTTTATATGGGTCTGAAAACGGTCAGCCAGATTTGCCAGAAACTGCGTGAACATGGCGTGATGGATACTATGCCGGCAGCGCTGGTGGTGCAGGGCACCACCCGGCAACAACAGGTTCATGCCGGCACAGTCGCCGATTTACCGGAAAAGTTGCAAAGTGCGGGAGTTCGTTCGCCGGCGCTGCTGATTGTCGGTGAGGTCGTAAAACTGCGCCCGCAACTGGAGTGGTTCCAATCGAATGCCGAAAGTGATCAACCAGGCGACGGGGCAATCCGGCGATTGTCTTCGTGATGAAAGAACCGTCCTGGTTTTTTTGCCGTGGATTCCAATTCACCAAGAGGAAAAGGCCATGTTACATAAACATGTTATAACTGTACTGGCTTTATGTGCGGCCAGTTCGGCGATAGCCCAGAATTTGCCCGATGACCATCGGCAGATCAGCGCCAGCCAGTCATCATCGGCCATCATCAGTAGCGTCACGCAAACCAGTCCCGGACGCTACCGGATTATCGGATCGGTGGTGGACAGAAACAACACGCTCGCGTGTGGATTGGCGCTGGCCAGTGGCCGATGCGTATTCAGTTGTGGTCCAGGCTCGCCAAGATGCGAGGGAGGAACCGACAACTTGTCATTTGGCGGTTTTGATTTGTTTGATTTGCCGACAGAAAAAGATGGCACGATCATCGTGCAAACCTTTGTTCAGGGCAATATGCCGGGTCTCCAGGTGATCAATCCGGGCGGCGGCAGTGGACAGGCGCGATGGACTGCGTTCACCAGCACTTGTTGCGACACCAGTTCCACGGTTTATTCCGTCACGATGGAGGGCGTCACTAAAACTTCGGTGAGCACCCGTTGCAGCGATCCCACTCCCACCACCCAAGAGCCTTTCGCCATTACCTCGCCCGGCGTGAAGAACTTTACTACCTTCGCGTCTTCAGCCTGTGCGCAAACAAACGTCAGTGGAACTGTGGAGTTCTCTGCAAACAGTTGCTACCGGTTCAACCGGGTGATTGAGAACGGCAGTCCTGTTACTTATCTGGAAACTGTTTCCTGTCCATCTTCAGCGAACGCCAATGTTCTGCATCAAGCGGACAGCGGCAAACCGGTTACGGTTCTGCCAGAAAACCTCACGGGTAACGGGGCCGCCTCCACAACGCCGGAGCAACCTAAAATCCAGCCTTGAACGGGTAAAACCGCCAGCGATCGACTTGAGCCAACCCATCCGGTCAATCCGACAGCGTGGGTGGCTTCAAGCCGGATCGTTCAGGCCAACCCTGGCTTGAATCAGGTTGGACACAACTATTGCCCCCGAAAGCTGCCTGACGAGTCCCGGGTCACACCCACCGGAGCCGGATGAAATGGCGGATTGGGTTTAGCCAGCGGCCTGGATGGCTC
>JAJHPN010000047.1 GCA_020890855.1 Candidatus Contendibacter sp.
CTGCTGATCAGCATGGCCTTGTCGGGCACCTTGCTAAAACGGTTGCCCCTGAGTACCGCCATGCTCTATCTGGCCGCAGGTTACGGACTCGGTCCTGCTGGATTGGCTCTTATGGTCCCCGATCCGCTCATCGACAGCGTCCTGCTGGAGAAAATGGCCGAAGTGGCGGTGCTCATCTCACTGTTCACGGTCGGTTTGAAGCTCGGCCTTCCCCTGTCAAACCAAGGCTGGCGGTTGCCAATGCGGCTGGCGGTTGTTTCGATGACGCTGACCGTGGCGCTGATCGCTGCTGTCGGGGTCATCGGCCTTAGCCTGTCGCTGGGGGCGGCGATCCTGCTCGGAGCGATCCTTGCGCCTACCGATCCGGTGCTGGCTTCCGATGTTCAGGTGGAAGAGGCCACTGATCGCGACCAGTTACGCTTCAGCCTGACCGGGGAAGGCGCTTTGAACGATGGCGCCGCTTTTCCGTTTGTGATGCTGGGCTTGGGCCTGCTCGGTCTGCATGATCTGGGCGCCGATGGTTGGCGCTGGTGGGCAATCGATGTGTTCTGGGCGATCAGCGGCGGCCTGGGGATTGGTGGAGCGCTGGGTACACTGATCGGGAGGTTGGTCGTCTATCTGCGAAGCCGCCACCAGGAATCCGTCGGTTTCGATGAGTTTCTGGCACTGGGCCTGATTGCATTGACCTATGGGCTTGCGGTACTCAGCCATACCTATGGTTTTCTCGCCGTTTTTGCTGCTGGCCTCGCCCTGCAGCGAGTGCAAGAACCGCCTGGAGAAGGTTTCAAGTCCGCAGTTCGGGAAACCGGCCTTCAGAGCAAACAGGCCCACGCCGAGCTTGCCACCCATTCGGCATTTGCCAGCGCGTATATGCGGCAAGAGGTGCAAGGCTTCAACGAACAACTGGAGCGGATTGCAGAGGTCGCTCTTGTGCTGGTAGTCGGCGCGATGCTCCCCTTTATTAATCTCCCCGCCAGCGCCACTGGGTTCCTCTTGCTGTTCTTTCTGGTGATACGCCCCATGTCAGTGTGGCTTGGATTGCTCGGAGCGCCGGTATCGCGCGATCAGCGCATCCTCATTTCCTGGTTTGGCATTCGCGGGATCGGTTCGATTTATTATTTGATGTACGCAATCAATCATGGGTTGCCACGCGTTTTAGCCGATGAGATTATCGCTCTCACGATGGCCACAGTGGCCGTTTCGATCGTGCTTCACGGGATATCGGTCACTCCGTTGATGAATCTCTATATGCGAAGAAAGGCAAAACATTCCGGTCAATGACAGATCAGCGAGAGGATTTATGTCACTAACGCCGGAAGATAAAAGCCTTGATGATTATAAACCAACACGAAAACCCGGCATCGCGCCGGGTAATTTTTAGGTTTCGGTCTACCCGTCTCTGGTTGTACAGAGCGGGAACGACCCGGTTAAATCCGTCCTAGCAACAGCAGCACGATGATGATAATGGCCACCGCCCCTAATATGCCACTGGGAGCGTAACCCCAACTCTGACTGTGCGGCCAGGTTGGAATCGCTCCGATCAGCAACAGGATCAAAATAATCAACAGGATGGTTCCCAAACTCATAACCTTCTCCTCGGAAGTAGTGAGTGAGTCAATTTATCTTGCTGGCGCGGTAGGAGCGGGCGGCGGTGGCGGAGTCACGATCACCGTGTTGCTGTCGCCAGGCTTGCCCGTCTCGCCCTTGTTGCCTTGATTGCCCGTTGTGCCCTTATTACCTTGATTGCCTTGACTGCCGGTTGCGCCCTGTGGGCCAGGCGGTCCGGGTACAGCGACGGGTGTGGCGGGAGCATTGACCACGGTCGGTTTATCACAAGCGGCCAGACTTATTGCGGCGATCAGTGTCAACATCAGCATCGAACGGTTCATAGCGAATCCTTATGAAAATGGAAAAGCGCGACGGGGACGGCTACGAGCCGTCAGTGAATGAACTGGTACGACTAAGGTTTATCGCACTCGGTACCCAAGCAGAGTAGGCGTGTGCTTTGCAAAATTCTGTGCGCTGGCGAACACAATGATAAAAATCGATGGTATTGGAAGAAAATCCCATTATCTACAGTACACAAAGTGTAATTGCTCATTAACTGCAGGTAAGTCGCTCATGGGCACTGGATAACAATTTGAAAATCTTAAAGTATTATTTTGATACATGCCGGTTTACCTGCAGTTAATGAGAACTTACCACAAAGTCAACGTATGAATCTGGCGTCACCAGTGACATTTATAAAAAGCTCTGGAATTAACCTCTCTATTGACTCAGCATGATCAAATGCGCATTTAATAAGTTTGTGCGTTACCGCACAGATATTCTTGGTGGGGATAATGACAATGATCATCGAAATGCCCAGCCAAAGGAATTCAGGATGCTGAACAACTGAGCTGGTGCTGATCTCTCACTATCTGGAGAACAATTCGATGAACTTGAAAAGTTGGATGAGACTTGGCGGAATTCTTACCGTCCTGCTAGTAACGGTTCCAATACTGGCTGTCGCCCAGGGATATAACCGGTATCGCGCTACCGAGCGTGGGCCGATCCAGATTGAAAATAACTGGCGGGACTCGGTCCATATTACGGTATGGACGGACCGTGGTGAAGAACTCGGTGGCGGCTGGCAGTTTGGTTCGGGCGAATCCGCATTCCTGGCGGTTGGGGAAAGAAAGATCAAGGTTCGGCCAAACTACAAGATCAAGGTTGGTGATGACTGGGGACGGGTTAACGTCAGGAACGTTGGACGGTTTCAGAACGGTGTGTGGTACGTCAACGTGCGAGACTTATGGCGGACCACGCATCGTAATCGTGGCGATGATCGTAACCGGTCACCTGATCAGACAAATTCGCCGGACTACTTGAGGTAATTTAGACTTGGAAGTCATAAAAAAACCCCGCAATTTGACGGGGTTTTTATTGATCTTGGCCAAACGAAATGAATTAGTGAATCAGTTCGACCATGCTGGCAGACTGCCCTTTCGGGCTTTTTTGTGATTCAAACTGAACGTTTTGTCCCTCGCTCAGGCTTTTAAAACCACTGCCTTGTATCGAAGAATGATGCACAAATACGTCTTCACTCCCATCCTGTGGGGCAATGAAACCGAATCCTTTTGCATCGTTAAACCATTTTACTGTACCAGTACGCATAACCACTCAACCACTTAAAGAAAAAAGAAACAACTGGATGAAATTTCATGGATTCCGCCATCCAGGATTTGGGTGGCACCAAGATGAATCGCAGGTTTTCCATTTAATTTCACGCTTTAAAGAGAGTATTTTACTCTCAATTCTAAGAACGCTTTTATTTAGAAAAGTTCCGTATTAATTTAATAACAACGCCTGCTTTTAATTTTCCTGCTGATTTTCACCGGCTTTATCAGAGGGTATTTCCTGTGAATGGCAAGGTGGTTCTTTAATTTTAACTGAATCTGCCAACGGCGCGGAAAGCGGTGAACCGGATAGCGCTGCCCATAAATTGCGTATTGAAGTCGCCATCTTGATAAGATCCAGCGCAGTTTCAAAAAATGGGCGTCCCGCATCAGGCGAATGATCCAGGCGCGGCCGCTTGGATATTTGATGCTGAGTCAGTTCTCCCACGAGAAATCCAAGACTGCCTGCCCAGAGTAATAGAACTGGATCCGTTATTCGTTCGCGGAAAGTCCGGCCCAGCATAGCGCCGCGAATCCGGACTAACCGCTGCCGGTTCTGGAGTTGTCGATCAGCCTCGGTGATTTGCACGGTCAGCGAAGAGGGAAATATGCTCGGATTTCCAAAGTTAATGGACATCAGGATTCTCCGCATTTGGCAGTTCTGACGCAGCAGATTGCAGACTGCGGGTGTTGGCTGGGAACCGTAGATGATGACTCCGACGGCGGATTACACCACATAACATAAGTGCGACCAACAAATTACCAGCGACCGCCAGCAACAAGGCGCTATCACTTGTCATAATGTTACGGCTCGTCAGCGCGAGTACAGCGGCAGCCATCAGCCCCAGCCACCCGCTGAGCAGTAAACCGGCAACCATCATTCCCGCTGTAATCATGGTAACCAGACTCTCACCCGCTCGTTGGGTCTCCAATGCGGCGAGTTGCAGGTGATCATGCGCGAGTCCACGCAATTCACCCCATACCAAGGCAACCTCTTTCGGCAAACTTGCACCGTAGCCCAAGTCGCTGAAAGCAGTCTGTGATCCAGTCGTTTGCTCTACTACAGGAGTTGGGTTCATCCCGGAATCAGTGTTTCTAGCGGGAACTCAATAAGCGGCTCAATAGAAAACCACCGACAACCGCAATACCCAACGACTTCATAGGATTGTCACGGACGTAAACGCGGCTTTTCTCCAGCCATTGCGCCTGAAGATCCTTCAATTGCTCACTTTTTACATCAAGTGCATCTGCTGCCTGCGCAGCTACATCAGCCATTTGATCGACTACCCGATGTGCGCCGGACGCCATGCGGTCTACAGTTGGGCCAGCAGCATCGGCCACTGTACTGGTCGTATTGGATACGCCTACGGCTGCAGAATTAGCGCTGCTCAAGTCGGCAGCATGGATCGTGAATTTCTCGGACATTTCCACCATCTTCTCCAGTATCGATTAGGTTAATGTTGCGATTCAATGAATCCGGGTTACTCGCGAGATTACTGGCAACGGAAATACCAAATTTCCTCGCACCGTTGTTTAGTGCATGACGAGATAAATAATCACCAGCACAATGACCGGAACACCCAGTAGCCATCCAACGAAATACTTACCCATGAAATATCCCCTTCATCATTCTTGGTTTCGTGATATTGCTTGAGTGAGCAACTTCTGCTGTTTCAAGCTCCGGCAACCCTTAATCATTTTATCTCCAGTTATCGGTATGTGGCTGTTCTACAATTCCAGCCCATTGATCAGGCGTTGCATCATTGGATTCTGAATATCAAAGTATTGAACAATATCGAGATACCCATCGATAGCGATCCGTTTTTCTACCATATATTCTCTGATAATGTTAAAAAACATATCACCCTCCGCATATTTTGATTCAGTTTGATCACAACTCACTCGTTTATCGTATGCAAAATCAGGTTCGCCATAGATGATATGTTTTGAAACCAAACTACTATGGCTATGCCCTTCATTCGATCGGCTTAAAATACTTTTTGACTGAATCTCCTTAGCTATCAAAAAGTTTTCACGATGATGCAGTACCTCAAATTGACGGTTTTGGAAATCATCATTCAGTGGCTTTAGAGCCTTTTTACAGTTCGTGCTATAGTCGGCGATTACCTGATGTTCGTCGATACACAGGTGACTATGCGAACTGGAAAATTGAGTACATAATGAAAATACTTTGTTCTGCATCGTGATTCTCAATCATTTTCAGTGTTACCTTAACTTGGGTGGCAATAACATCGTTGTCATCAAATGTACTCACCCGTACTTTGCAGGCATATCACCGAGGCAAAAACTCTGTAGTAACTCTGTAATATGTCTTGATGATGAGAGACTAGCGGAAAAAATAAACGCAGTCGGTACGATAGCGCACATAATCAATCATTGCTTGGCAACAGTAGATAGCTGGAGAGGAATAAGGCCGTCTTGCTCAGCTTGAACTCGAAAATCTCCTGCTAGTCGCCGAGCAACTCCGCTACAGGTTGCAATTGTTTAATATGCTCAGAGATAACCTTGACGATGACAATAATCGGAACACCGAGCAACATGCCCCAGACGCCCCAGAGCCAACCCCAGAACAGCAACGAAATAAAAACAGCCGCCGAATTCATTTTGGCGATTCTTCCCGTCATCCAGGTCGTGACAAAGGTGCCAACGGTTATGGCGATCACCAGCCATGCTCCAGAAACCAGCAGGACCATAGTAAATGACTCAAATTGCATAAAAGCCACCATCCCAATGGCGATAGCAGTGAGGCCAGGACCCAGATAAGGGATTATGTGAAGCAACCCCGCAGCAACCGCCCACGCGCCTGCATTGTCCAGACCAATCCAGCGGAACGCTATCCATGCGAGCAATGCCACGAGTATGTTGGTGATCAACAGCATAAACATATAGCTCTGGATAGAGTGGTTAATATCAGTGAGAATTTGTACCGTGATCTTTTTATTGGATAGCGACGGTCCAGTGAGTCGGACCAGCTTTCTTTTATACGTGTCGCCAGACAGTAAGAGAAAGAACACCAGAAATAGCACCATGGTTGCTTGAACAATATAGCCCATGACTCCCATAGAACCTGCCCAAAGAACATTGCCAACTTTGAATGCTGATGGATCGTCAATAATAACGCGAGTTGCGGGTTTTTTAGGCGGCGCAGGAATGCCCGTTGCTTGGCTGGCCGCCTGTTCAAGCTGGTTCGCAGCCGTTTGTACTTTTTGTATCGCACCGTGCTGGCCTTCTCCCATTCTAGCGAGATTCCTGGACAACTGATCTGCGGCTTCGGGCAACTGCTCAATAATCGTCTGTATCTGTCCCCGCAGGGAGTAGGCTCCGAATACGAGCGTACACACAACGGCCACGATGACCAGGCTGGCGCCGATCACTCGGTAAATCTTGATCCATTCCAACCATACGACAAGGGGATTTAGGGTGTAGGCTAAAAGAATCCCCAGTAACAGGGGGATAAAGAAACTCTGCGCCAATTCGAGTGCAAATACCACAGCAATCGTACTTAGAATAATCAAGGCTAAGCCTTGCGCATCTACAGTGATGCGGGCTATTCGCGGAATAGAAGTAGCATCCGACGCTAGAGAAGTAGTCGGTTGATGGTTTGCGATGGATTCGGATTCAGCATTCATGGTGGCTTCCACTTGGCAGGGCAATTAATTCATTCAGTTAGCCCCTTCCTGTTGTTTCATGGGCATGATTGTTTGCAGACGCACGGACTTTGTCTGTGCGCTGGCGTACATATAAACCATCCTCCGCTGAGTATCGAACGTAAAGTCTCTGTTTATAAGTGTGGTGGCCAACAGACGCAGTGTACGCATCCGGTCATAGTGGTTATGTGGCCCTCTTGGCCGCGCACTATCTAATAGGAAGCGTTATGAAATACTCGATACCATCTGTTCTTTTGGTCGCGATGTTCGGACTAGGCGCATGTACCGGGCCAATGGGTCCACAAGGGAACCAAGGATACGCTGGACCGCAGGGTGCGACCGGCAATCAAGGCAATACCGGATATACCGGATACACCGGCGATACCGGGGCGACAGGAGCAACCGGTAGTCAGGGCAATACTGGATACACCGGCGATACCGGGGCGACAGGAGCAACCGGTAGTCAGGGCAATACCGGATATACCGGGGCCAAGGGCGCTACCGGAAATCAGGGCAATACCGGATATACCGGGGCCAAGGGCGCCACCGGAAATCAGGGCAATACCGGATATACCGGGGCCAAGGGCGCCACCGGAAATCAGGGTAATACCGGATACACTGGGGCTACTGGAAATCAGGGGAACACCGGATACACCGGGGCCAAGGGCGCTACCGGAAATAAGGGTAATACCGGATACACTGGGGCTACTGGAAATCAAGGGAACACCGGATACACCGGGGCCAAAGGCACTACTGGGAATCAGGGGAACACCGGAGCTACGGGCGCCAAAGGCGAAACTGGTTCAGATGGCGACACTATTTTAGTGGCGCCACCTTTGCAGTAATTCAAGATATGATTGAAGCGAGGGGTAGGGGAAAACCTACCCCTTTTTATTTCATTTTCCGGTCATCTTATTCCGTGCAACCCATTATGGAATTAACATACAAGCAGATTGATGTGTAAACAACCCCATGTTGCTGTCCTTCTCAAAAACTGTTCAAACTCTCGCTTACTATAGCGAGATTTTAGTACGTATTAAAATTTGCTTAGCCAGGTTGCGGCGATAATCCAATCGGTCCAACTGGGAGATATTGGCCAACATTTTGATCCACTGAGGGTCTTTAGGGTGGAGGCACGCCACCATCTGCATGGCCAGATCTGACTGGTCATCGTTTAAAATCCCGGTTTTAAAGATTGCTGACAGTTGTGGGATCACTTCTCCAGCAAAGCACACTGCGTTGGCTTTTTCATAAATATTGCCCTGCATTATTTCAACATCCTTTAGTGCTTCGATTTGTCGTATGTTCAGTGTGCTTTGATTAATGATGTTCAAGTGCTGACTTAGTTGATTAGCCATCATCCGAATTGCGATTGGTGTTCCGCTTTGACTCCATAGCAGCAGTTTTTGGCGAATGATTAAGAAAGATTCAGAACTGGCTTTCAGTAAAAATATCACATCATTATCGTTTTTATTGATGCTTTCCAACAGCGAATATAAGTATTCATGTCCATTGGTTTGCAATAGCAGTTCGAGGTATGCGCGGTACTTGTCGATTGATGAATCTTGATAGGAAGCTCGACAAAAACGTTCGCGGTCGTTTCGAGTTTGATCTGAAAAATTCGCACCAAAGGTAAATGCTAATTGACGGGCTTTATAGGGGCTTGGTTTCAACAAACCAATGAGGTTTTGGTCTTTTAGGCTGGCAAAGTGTCGTCGCTGTTTGAGAATCGATTGATAAAATATCGTTTCAAATGCCGGACCCAAGAGTCCGGTCGCGGTATAACCATAGATCCAGCCGGCATTGGGAAACAGGCGGCGCATCCGATCGAGGTTCGACGATTGAAAGCGCGCAAAGGGATTGTCTAAGCTCAAGCTTTGCCCTTGACCATCATCCGTCGCCAGTGATTGACAACCGAGCAGGTATACCTCTTTGACATTCTGAAACATTCCAGCACATTTATTCGAACAAGAGCCACGTTCGAGAGTAGTCAGTGGTAAAAGAACCGGTAAACTTTCGTGGCCGAAAATGCCGCCAAAGTGCCCACTGATCACCACGACATCACAGGATATTGGTGAATTGCAAGTTTCATCTAACCACTGTTCTGGCTTAAATTCGATTCGACCATCAGGCTTTTTGTATTCCACGAGCTCCACCGAAAATGCGATTAACCCAAGCGCTCTATTCATCGCTTTAAGTTCATTGTCCGAGTTCATGGTAATGCCGCAAACCGTGGTGGATTCTAATTCTGTGGTGTTCGCATTAATAGGAGAAAATACAAAAATGATGGAAAGCATCGAGATGCTAAGCCACTTTATCCCATAATTGGCTGAGGTGGCGTTCTGCGGTGCGACGGTGGAGAATTCAGCAAAAGCGTTCATGATTGAAAATGGTTGGAGCAGGTCAGCATGGTGAGATGGGGCATTGCACTCATCCTATTCATCAGGATTTATTTCGATGGATGGGTGAGATCTGTCAGCAAACACTACAAGGTAGTTTCAGGGTGAATCCGAATATGTCATTCAGTTCTTGGCGCGGCGATACACGATACTCACAGCGCGCACCACGGATAACAGAAAAATCGGCGTAAAATGCGCCAGTCAAATTCCTGATCAGGATTCGATGAAGATTGACTGGAATAGGCGCCGTAGCATTTTCCTGGTTGATAACCGTGCCGATGGATAAAGGTGAAAGCAACGCGAGCACCATGGCAACTTGCCGGATTTTGGCTTGCATGGTCACTCTCCAAAATTTAAGAAGCGGATTTAACTTTTACAAAGTATGAATGGGGCTGACATTACTGTTATTGAGTCCGCCCCACCGGTTACTGGCTAGTACACCCTACGGCAACGAGTATATCTTGTTCCTTGACGCCAGTAAGTTTTACATACAGTCCGTGAGCGATGTACATATCCTCGATTACATATTTGGCGACCATTTCTCATATAGCACTGGTTCCGTGAAACATTCGCGCCATTACACACCCAGTGACCATTTCTCACATAGCAATGAGTTGCGGCTTCAGCCTCTTGAACTGGGAAAGCAATAGCGCCGCCAATTAAAAATGCCAGCAATCCAGCTTTAAAAATCGTCTTCATGATGAGTAATTCCTTATTAAAAATGATTAAGATACCAGTAGAATACTATTCTCAGGATTTTCGCTTTTCGTCATTCCAGCATATGCGGGAATCCAGTCACTTATTGAAAAGAATGGATACCCGCCTTCGCGGATATGACGGGAAAAGGTAGGTAAGCGAAAGTCCTGATTCTGTTGTTTTGTTCTGATAGTGACTGTCTATCAAAACAAAGACAACAGAGCACTAGTTGCGATTCCTGTCCCAGTTGCCATCTCTGTTCCAGTTTTCATCTCTGTCCCAGTTTTCATCTCTGTTCCTGTCCCAATCCCTGTCTCGATTTCTGTAATTGTCAGAGCCACCGACCCCGTGACCAATAAGGCCACCCACTACGGCTCCACCGACTACTCCAGCCGGGTGACCATCCGTCAGCACGGCGCCTGCAACTGCGCCAACGCCAGCGCCGACCGCAGTATTCTGCTCTTGTCTTGACATCTCGCTACAACCACCCAAGCCGATCAATATGGCTAAGGTGGCGCAACCACCGGTAAAACCTTGTACTGTTTTCACTGGAATATCTCTCTGAAAATTAAGATGGGTATTACTTACCCATCTGTTTAAAGACCGTCTGCTACTTGCCAAACTTCGCTTTCGCTTCGTTCACACAACTGTCCTTAGTTTCACTGGCTAAGGAGTCACACTTTTCTTTAGCCACTGCGTAATTCGCATCACGTTTATCCGCCGCTGCTTCCTGGCGTGCTTCTGCTCCTTCTGCTCTCGCTTTGATCGCGGCTTCCGCTGATTTCTCGTTGGCGACCTTATTCGCATCCGCCGTCTTCAACTGGGCCTCGGCATCAGCCTTGACGCGGGTTTCAATGGCTTTCGCTTCCTTCACACAGATGTCCTTATCATTACCGACCTTGTCGTCACATTTTTCATTGGCTACCGCGTAATCTCCCTCCGCCTTCGCAACAAGCGCTTGGTAGCGATTCTTTGCGGTGGGTTCGTAACGGACTTCGAGATCAGCCTTGGCGATCTGCTCCTTGCTCTTGGCCGTGGTAAAGCAGATATCCTTCGTATTACCCGAGAGCACATCGCAGCTTGCCTTCTCGGTCGTATATTCAGCCGTGATGCGATCCGCGGCAATTTTGTAGGCATCCTTTGACATGCTCTGCGCCATTACACCAGTGCTGAAAACGACGCTGAGCGCAGCAGCGATGGTGGTCATATTGAGCTTATTCATTGGTTATTCCTTAAATCCGTGAAAAATGAGGGAATGACTTAATCGATTCAGACTGCGATGCGGTGATCTTGCGATTCGCGATGAACAACAATTTTTACACCCCGTTTCGAAGTCCTAAGGAAAGCTTATTAAATAAGCCCAGTATCGTCTGTACGCTAGCACACATAAAGACTGTCGCCAGCACTGCTCCGTTTTTTAACCCGCCAATGATGGAATTGACGGGTTAAGCCAAAATCACTATGTGGGTTACCGTACAGAGTTTATCAGAATTTATGTTTATTCTTATTCACAGTGAGCGTTTAGTACCGAGTATGGCGCTCCAGGTCATTCTTAAAATGTCATTATCAGGAGATCATCATGAACAAAGATCAAGTCAAAGGCCGCTTTGAAAAGGTGACAGGCAAAGTCAAGGAGGTCGCCGGTAAGGCGGTGGGTAATAAGGATTTGGAACAGGAAGGAAAGATTCAAAACGCTGAGGGTAAAATTCAAGCACAGTATGGCGATCTGAAGGAAGATGTTAAGAACGCCATCTAAAGCGAATTATCGCTGAACTTTATTTTAAGTCCGGATAGGCTGGCCGGAAAAACGGTTAGTCTATCACATGGACACCCCGTATTTTTTAATGATTTTTAGCAGGAGTACGATATGAGTTATGAAGATTCCGGCGCCAATACTAGTGATCATAGTAGTGGGCCTGGACCAGCGGTAATGGGCGCCAGCACACTAACTGGCAATGATGTCTACAACCGGAAAGAAGAGAATTTGGGTAGCATCAAGGAAATCATGCTGGACACGCACACTGGCAATGTATGTTATGCCGTGTTGTCTTCTGGGGGATTTCTTGGAATGGGCGACCGGTTATTTGCTGTGCCATGGGGTGCATTAACACTTGACACAGTAAACCAATGCTTTCTGCTCAACATGGACGCAGATCGTATTAAAAATGCGCCGGGGTTTGATAAGGATAAATGGCCCGATATGGCTGATCCTGAGTGGGAAAATAGCATTCATTCCTACTACCATACGCCATTGAATATTACGAAACCCAACAACATCCCATATAAGTAATTTATTTACCCAACCACGTCAGCCCACTGACGTAGATGATGCCCTCACAGAGTGAGGGCTTTTTGGTGATGATTGATCTATTTGGAGAAGTGGAAAAACGGTATGCGTACTGACAGCAGTCAGGAAGATCTATCAGCACGTGACTGGACTCTCGCATACGCGGGAATGACGAATAAGCGAAAGTCCTGTGCATGAAACCCGCTGCTGCAATCTCACCCTGGAAAGTTGCCTCACACCGCGAGCACATCGGGGAGCAGGCGGAAAAACTCTTTTCGGACCACCTCGTAACACTCGCACACCCGCGCTTCCAGTCCCGGACGATCCAGTACGGTGATACGGCCCCGGCTGTAGTGAATCAATCCAGCCTTCTGTAAGGCTCCAGCGGCTTCAGTCACCCCCTCGCGCCGCACCCCCAGCATATTGGCGATCAGTTCCTGAGTCATGTGCAGGGTGTCCGAGGGTAGCCGGTCGAGACTGAGCAACAGCCAGCGACAGAGTTGCTGGTCCACCGAATGGTGGCGATTGCAAACTGCGGTCTGCGCCATCTGGGTCAATAGCGCCAGAGTGTAGCGCAACAGCAAATGCTGCAACGCTCCAGACCGATTAAATTCCTGCTTGAGTAACTGTCCCTTCAGCCGATAGGCGTAGCCGGCACTCTGCACCACCGCCCGATTCGCCATGGTTTCACCGCCCATGAACAGGGCGATGCCGATGATGCCCTCATTCCCCACCACTGCAATTTCAGCGGATGCGCCATTCTCCATCACGGACAGCAACGATACGATGGCGGTGGTCGGGAAATAGACGTGATTCAAGTGATCTCCCGATTCGTAGAGGGCTTTACCGAGCGGCAATTCAATCCGCTCCAGGTAGGGAAAAAGACGCTCGCATACGTCATCAGGCAAGGCGGCGAGCAAATGGCTTTGGCGGGGATTTGGCGGATTCGGCGGACTGGGCATAATTGACATAGGTCACCTGTAGATGCGTTGGTCAGGTCAAGCGCCCTGATTTTAATAGTATAACCAGTTATGTTTGATAGCGTACAGATCAAGTAGAGGTGTTTAGCGTAGTTTTAATATCTTTTCAGGCTGTTAGTGGCCCGTGCTCTGCCAATAGAAATTAGACACGATCAGAAACTAAAAATCGGCTTTTCAGGACTATTGGCAAACAATCCAAAATGGAGCACTATCACTTTGATCGGAAATAAATTTAACCTGGTGGATGCCGTTAAGTTGCGCGGTCAGGCAGAACAGCAGCTACAGAATCAAGCCACTCCAGCCGACCCAGTTACGGCGAGAACCATGGAGACTCGGCAACTGGTTCATGAACTGCAAATCTATCAGGTTGAGTTGGAGTTGCAGAACCAGACTCTGCTGGAGACCAGCGTTGAGCTTGAACAGAGCCTGGAAAGATATGCCGACCTTTACGATTTCGCGCCGACCGGTTATTTTTTACTCACCGCTAACGGAACTATCCGGGAAGTTAATCTTGCCGGCGCGGATCTGCTCGGCAAAGAGCGTTCCTGCCTGATGGATCGACAGTTTAGTCTCTTCATTTCGACCGAAACCCGGTCCGTATTCAATGCTTTTCTTGACACCGTCTTGGCCGGCGCCTCCAAGATCCGCTGTGAAGTGACTCTCACCCTGGGAGCAGCGCCGCCCCTCCATCTGTATCTGGAAGGCGTGGGCAAGGACACTGCGGCGGGCCGACAGTGCCGCCTCGCAGCAACGAACGTGACCGAGCGCAAGCGGGCCGAGGACCGGATTCAGCATCTGGCCTATTACGATGCGCTTACCCAATTACCCAACCGGGTGCTGCTGACTGACCGGTTGCAACAGGCCATCGCCCAAACCGGGCGCGACCAGAAGCGGCTGGCGGTGTGTTACCTGGATTTGGACGGTTTCAAAGCCATCAATGATACTTGGGGCCACGCCTACGGTGATCGGGTGCTGGTCGAGGTGGGCCATCGCTTGAAAAGCTGTGTGCGCACCAATGACACTGTGGCGCGACTGGGGGGCGATGAGTTTGTCCTGCTGCTGGGAAATCTGGCCGGGATCGAGGAATGCGAACAGGCCATGGATCGAGTGATTTCAGCGCTGCATCTGCCTTTTACGGTTTTTGACCAGCCGATACGGTTGAGCAGCAGTCTCGGCGTTACCCTCTATCCCGATGACGACTCTGATCCAGACACCCTGCTGCGTCATACCGATCAGGCGATGTACACCGCCAAGCAAGCCGGTGGCAACCGTTATTGCTGGTTTGACGCCGACTATGATCGCCGCGCCCGCCACCATCGCGAAACACTGCAACGAATTCAGACAGGGCTGACTGCGGGCGAACTCCGTCTTTATTACCAGCCCAAGGTGGATATGCGCCACGGCACGATCATCGGCGTCGAAGCGCTGATTCGCTGGCAACATCCCAGCGAGGGCCTGCTGCTGCCGGCGCAGTTCATGCCCGCGGTTGAGACCAGCAATCTGGCCATTGTCGTCGGTCGATGGGTGATGAAAGAAGCGCTACGACAGATGTCGGTGTGGATTGCGCTGGGTCTGCATCTGCCGGTCAGTATCAATATCTCCAGCCGTCACTTGCAGCAGCCGGATTTCGTCGCCCAATTGCGAACTGCGCTGGCCGTTTATCCCGATGCGCCACCGGACGGACTCGAACTCGAAATCCTGGAGACGGTGGCTTTGGATGAACTGGCGGCGATCTCGACCTTGATCGAGGACTGTCGCCAACTCGGCGTGCGTTTCGCCTTGGACGATTTTGGCACCGGCTATTCCTCGCTGACCTACCTCAAGAATCTGGCCGTGCAGGTATTGAAGATTGATCAATCGTTTGTCAGGGACATGCTGGTCGATATCGAGGCGCGGGCGATTGTCGAAGGAGTGATCGGCCTGTCAGTGGCCTTCCACCGCCAAGTGATTGCCGAAGGCGTCGAAACCGATGCTGATGGTAGCCTGCTGATCCAGTTGGGCTGCGACCACGCTCAGGGCTATGGCATCGCCCATCCCATGCCGCCGGCGCAAATCCCCGCCTGGATCGCGGGCTGGACCGCGCCCCAAGTGTGGACCGATCAGTAGAACCGGCTTGCAACGGCGCCGCATCTTGCGCGCTAACCACCGCCGTTATGCGGTGTATTCCTCGTAAATCGCGCAGAACGATGGGTGGTTTTTCTGGAATCAGAGTCCAATAATTGGGCGAATCCCAGGTTACGAGTCAGGCCATCGCCGTCTTGCATTTCCCCCTCATAGGCCTGCACTCCCGAACTCTGAAAGAGTTCAAGATCCTTGGCGTGGTAGACCGCAGCCAATTCAGGCGGGGATATGTCAACACTCTGCGGTTTCAACCGTTGACTTGAGAATAGCAGGGGTGCAGATTTTATTGGGCATGGCCGACCTCAGGTAAACTATGAATTGGTTTAACACTTAATCGTCATTCCTGTACCACACTAAACCGTAAGAAAAGTTAGACCAGCTAATCCTGTCAAGAACGGGATAAAATCGGTCATGGCGCAACCCCTGATAATCTGATGGCTGGTTGTGGCAGTTCACTGATGATATTAGCTGGTTGCCGCACTGGCCAAACATAAAGCATGAAATTGGCGTCACCGGCGTACCGGATGCCGTTAGCAAGATTCACACCCCACGCACCGCCGGTGCTAGGTGAAAAAGTCGTAGATGACCAGTAGTAGTTGGACTGGACGTCTGTGAAAGGATGACCTGGAGGCAATGCCGGGTTGCTTGCGCGATAGTCAATCAGTGATCGCAATTCCTTCCGTTTGGGCAAGCGCCATTGGCTGGCAGTAGAGCCGTCACTAAGGCCGCAATAGCCGTTGTCCAGCGCTGCGATCCAGGTTCGCGCATTGGCTAAAGCCAACACTCCGTCCGATTTATCGACCCCGCCAATCGTTTCAGCGCAATTGGCGTTCTTTAGCCAGATTAACCCAGTGCGGCGATCAGTGATGGTGCCGTTGTCGTTATCAGTGAAACGGTTTGCTGCCGAAGAAAGGAGTGGCGCTGCTGGCGGTGCGGCGGATAGTTCCAAGGCGGTCAATCCACCTCCAAAGCCCAATAATAGAGCGGCCAAGGCAGTGAAGTTATGCCGGGACGATTGCGTACAGTGATGGATCATAAGTCAGTCTCCAAAACTAATCTGGGGGATAAAATAATTCGCAGGGGCGGATTAAAATTTTAATCAGGATTGGCTGTAATTTTCAGCCAATCATCCTTAGTAAACAAACTATGACTAATTCTTGTTCTGATAGCCAGGTCGATAGTTATGGCCATAATAGCGGTGAGAATGGCCATAGTAACGATGGGAGTTGCCATAGTAACGATGGGAATTACCATAGTAACGATGGGAATGACGGTAATAACGATTAGAATCTCTATAATAGTGCCTGTGATAACTGGAACGGTCGGAGGCGACACGAACCGACATGGCAGGCGGATTATCATAGTTACGTCCAGATTGCTGGGCAACGGCAATCATTGGCGTTGTTCCTAGCAGGACGGCAATGATCCCGCCGATTTTCATCAAATTTTTAAAGCTCATTGAGCTGAACTCCTCATTGTGGATTTAAGGTTAGGCTCAGAACTTGTTTAATATCCCGAACCGACGTTATTGGTATTGCTGAGGAAAATTACCATTGGTCCAATAGAGGCGTCTGTGCCATAGCACACATAGCGCGGTTTTCTGAATGGGTTATTTTCGCGTCTGTTCGTAACATTTCAGCCCTGGCTACGCCCAGCCTGTCAAATTCTGCTCGGAATGCTTTTTTCTGATCTGTGCGCTAGCGAACGGACGCCCGTCAGGGAAGGTTGTAAGTTCACCCTGATTTCAACAGGATAAGGAGAAACATCATGCCATTAATTCAATTAGTCGTTGTTCTGGTCGTCTTTGGAGTGCTGTTATGGGCGATTAATACCTACATACCCATGGACGGCAACATCAAGAAAATCTTGAATGTCGTTGTTATCTTGGTCGTGGTTCTTTTCGTATTAGGCGCTTTTGGGCTTTTGGGTCCAATGTCAATGATGCGTATCGGCGGCTAAATTAAAAATAAGCTGTTATTCGTGGGAGGAGATCCAGTGAATCCACTCAATATGACCGCCATCGCGTTAGTTATTATCGGTGGTCTAGGCTTGGCGTATGGCAATTCCAGTTACAGCGAAGAGCCGTCGGAAACCAGGCTAAGGTCTAATTGAGTTGACGATTCAGGACCGGCACACGGCCAGCACCCCGGTTTAGATTAGCGTGACGGCGATAGTAGCTGGCATGATCCTGCTGATTATGCCCAAGGATATCTAATTCCAAATTCCGCATTGCTGCGGAGATCATTAACCCTTTCCCCTGAGGGGAAAGTTAATTGTCGGGAACATGGTTTCCGGCATCTTTTTGGCTAGTGGAGATTCTCGAAATGAACACCAAACATCGGATGAGCTTGATAGTAGCGGCGTTAATATTGAGCGGTGGCGTATTGTCGTCAGTCAACGCAGAACAACCGGCTGGCGGTCCCCCAATTTACACCTCTGACGCACCCCTAAGCTATCAGGAACCACCGCCATTACTGAGCCAAAATTCTGATATCCACTATGTCAGTTCGGAATTGACTCCATCTCCTTCACAAGCACCGATCCTTACTCCCGGAACACCCGAGAGTCGGTTAATACACGCCCGAACCGATCAAGGCGTTCGCTATATATCCGGTGGGGTGGGTGAGGGTGAGCGGACTGAACTCAATAATCTGTCCAACCAGTTCAATTTGCGCTTGCTCTTTGCAATGCAGGGCAGCGGCGAATACCTCTCGGCAGTCCGGGTTAATATTCTGGATACCCAGGGCGGGTCGGTCCTGAATGTTCAATCGAAAGGTCCCTGGTTCTTCGCCCAACTGGAGCCAGGCGACTACATCGTGGAAGCCAGCGCCACCGATCAAGGGCAGCCGTTGGCCCATCGACAAACGGCGCATATTGAGGGGTCGGGCCAATCCCGATTGGATTTCTACTGGCGTTGAGAAGGGTCACGCTGGATCGGAAGTGTCGGGGGATGATTGATCAGGATGCGCTTTAATCAACAATCTACAGCGTCTGTGCGCTATCGCACAGACATCTCCCGGCGTAGTCGTTCACACCCCGTAGCTGTTGAGCTTTTCTCCGTGCGTTCAGCATGGGAAACTAAGTCCACCCTCCAGCCGATCTCTGCCGATGCACCTGAGCGAACACAGCCTGCGCCAACTTGACGAAACCTACCTGGATTCCCTGGAGGAGAAGGCGTTGCGTGCACTGTCGGTCAAGCTATTGGATGACTGGAAGGAAGCGCGGGATCGGTTGAACCAGGGGCCGGAGAACAGTTCACGTCCGCCCAGCAGTCGGGTGCCGTGGGAGCGGAAGAGCGGCGGTGGGCAGACCGATGAGGACGTGGCTGATGGCGGATTTGAGCCAGAGCCGGCGGAGGCGCCACCGGTATACCCAGTCGATCGATTCAGTCCCAGTAAGGCGCATTGCCGACGCAGACTGGGATTCTTCGCGTCAGGCTCCACTAACGCGCGCTTTGCGCTCACGTCAAGCCCAACGCTTTGGACTTTTTTCGCAGCCAGTCCACCTCCACTTGCAGGCGACCAATCTGTTGGTAGAGCCGGTCTTGCTCCGCTTCCCGGCGTGAGTCATCCAGTCTACTGGATCGCCCGAACAGTTCCGGCAGCTTTTCCCGCGCCTGCTGCTTCCAGGTGTTGATCTGGCTGGCGTGGACCCCGTACTCCGACGAAAGTTGGGCGATGGTCTTTTCACCCTTGAGGGCTTCCAAGGCCACCTTGGCTTTGAACTCGTTACTAAACTGCTTTCTTGCCACGTCGATCTCCTCGTTCGTTACGTGGCATTCTATCTAAGCCCCTGGTCCATTTTTCGGGGTCCACTATACTGCTGGCTGGTCTGCTGTTTTCGACCGGGGCGCGGGCCTGGGAAGAGGAGCAGGCCATCGCCTTCATCCTGGCCTGGCATCCGGTGGTGATGGCTCAGCGCACCGTCGCCGCCTCCTACCAGCCGCCCAGCCTGACCCGGCGGCTGATGGAACACACCGCGTTCTATGTGCGGGCCGCCTCGGGCGCGTCCAGCACCGTCTCGGAGGGCGGTGACACCACCACGACCTCGCCGATGACGGTCGGGATTCAACTCAACATCCCACCAGCAATTCCCGGCGTCTTGATTTATAAGGATTTTTTCGTATAATTAAATGACATTTATGAAAAATATTCTTAAAATCAATGTCACAAAAATAAGAGACCGGGAATCGCTGACATCCCACTGTCCTCGCCCAAGGAACAGCGCGAGTTCGCCCAGCAGGCGTTGACTGAGGCCACCCGAATTGACGAAGTGCGGGGCCGGGCGTTGACCGACTTAGCCAAACTGCGCGAACTGGAGGCGGAACGCGCTGCCGTTCAGGAGCGGCGAGCGTTCTCCCGTTCCAAAGCCGACTGGTTGCAGGAGCGGGTCAAAAAAGGCTACGAGGGCGATGTCGAAAAACTCTGGCTTGCCGCCCAGCAGCAAAACAGCGACGCGGCGGCGGTCAAACGGCTGGAGCTGCTGCTCACCGCCCAGCGCCGCCAGGTCGCTCATCTTGCCGGCGAGCATTGGGAGCCGTTGTTTCACTATCTCGCGGATCAAGGCAGGCTACCGGAATGAAACGGATTACCGGATTGATCGGGCGCGAGGCCCTGGTCGAACAGATCGCCCGCGAAGCCCGCAAGGGCCGACACCTGATCCTGACCGGCCCGGTCGGGATCGGCAAATCGGCGGTGCTGGAGGCGGCCATCGAACGGCTGCTGTTGCGCCAGAACCGGATCGTGATCCACGTCGGCGAGCATCAGGCCAAGGGTCAGTTTCTGGAAATGGCGCGGGGACTGCTGGAATCGGGCCTGCTCAAACCCTCCGCCCTGGAACTGGACGAGGGGCTGGATGCCGTCGATCCCGCCGCCATTGAATGGGTCAGGATCAAGCGCCAGGTCAACCGGCTGAGCATCCGCGATCTGTGCGCGGCGATCGTCCCGGCGCTGCATGAGCAGCGCGGTCAGGCGCTGATTGCGGTGGACGACCTCACCCAGGTCACCCCGACCCTGGTGGCGTTCTGGCTGGCGGTGTGCGACGCCGCCCAGATCATCGCCTGCGCCAGCGCCCGGAAGCCCAACGTCGCCAAACTGTGGTGGAAGCTGGTGGAGA
>JAJHPN010000400.1 GCA_020890855.1 Candidatus Contendibacter sp.
CTACGAGATCAACTTCAACCGCGTGTTTTTCCGGTACCAGCCGCCGCGTCCGTTGCACGAGATCGATGCCGAGTTGGCCGGCGTGGAGCAGCGGATTCTGGAGTTGCTGCGGGAGGTGACGGAGTGAGCGCTATTCGCACACCGTATGGCTGGAAAACGATTCCGCTTCGTTATGTTTGCGAACTTTATCCGTCCGTGTCATTCGATGGATTGGAAGAAGAGGACGACGTGACTTTTCTTCCAATGGATAGAGTAAAAAACGGCTACTTCATTTCGAATACGGACAAGTTCTCGAAATATGCGCCTTCCTATAACGCCTTTGAGGATGGCGATATCGTTCTAGCGAAGGTCACGCCCTGTTTTGAAAATGGCAACATCGCAATTGCCGAAGACCTCGTAAGAGGAAAGGGATTTGGTAGCTCCGAACTGTTCGTGATTCGAGCTACGGGAGCTGAGAGAAAGTTTCTTTTCTATTACTTCCAATCCTCGGCGTTCAAGCAAGAAGGCGAAGCCTCCATGACTGGCGCGGGCGGACTCAAGCGGGTGTCGCCTGATGTCCTCCGCCAACATCATGTGCCTTTCCCCAGCCAAGATGTCCAGGGCATCATCGCCAACTACCTCGACCGCGAAACCGCCCGCATCGACGGACTGATTGCCGAGAAGGAACGCATGTTGACGCTGCTGGAAGAAAAGCGCGCCGCCCTCATCAGCCGCGTCGTCACCCGTGGCCTCGACCCCAACGCCCCGCCCAAGCCCTCCGGCCAGGAATGGCTGGGTGAGATTCCAGCGCATTGGCTGTTGGAGCGCGCCAAGAACCTATTCGCAGTCCGCGATGAGCGTTCCGAGGATGGTTCGGAAGAGTTGCTGACCGTGTCCCACATCACGGGCGTCACTTCAAGGTCCGAGAAGGATGTTTACATGTTTGAGGCCGACGACAAGGCAGGCTACAAACGCTGTATACCCGGCGATCTCGCCATCAACACCCTGTGGGCTTGGATGGGGGCGATGGGCATCAGCCCGCTGGAAGGCATCGTCAGCCCTGATTACCACGTTTATACGTCCAAGGGCCAACTGCTTCCGGCCTATGTCGAACTGCTGTGCCGCTCGCGTCCCTTTATTGCGGAAGTGAATCGCTGGTCAAAAGGCGTCTGGTCGTCGCGTTTGCGCCTGTACCCGGAGAACTTCTTTGAAATGCGGTTGCCTGTGCCACCAGCGAGCGAACAGCGGGATATCGTCCGCGCGGTCGAGGCAGACCAATACAAAGCCAACGCCTTGCGCGACACCCTACACCGGTCTATCAACCTGGCCAAAGAACGCCGCGCCGCCCTGATCACCGCCGCCGTCACCGGCCAAATACCACCGGGTCAAATGCAGAACTGAGTCATCAAGCCTCAGGAGTCAATATGTCTGCCACCAATTTCAATACCAAGAATGACATCTTCCGCAAGTTGCTCGGTAACGGGCTGACTTATCGAATTCCGCGATTTCAGCGCGATTACTCGTGGGGCGAGGAAGAGTGGGATGACCTCTGGCAAGACCTCCTCGGCACCCTCAACGAAGATGGCGAGCCAGCCCATTACATGGGCTATCTGGTGCTCCAGTCGAAGGATGACAAAGTATTCGATGTCATTGATGGGCAACAGCGCCTGACCACACTCAGCTTGATCGTGCTGGGCGGTCTAAGACTCCTCAAGCGCTATGTTGCCGAAGGCAAGGATGCGGAACGCAATCGTCAGCGGATAGAGCAGATTCGTGCGAGCTACATCGGCTACCTTGATCCAGTGACGCTGGTGCCACGATCAAAGATGTCACTCAATAGGAATAACGACGACTACTACCAGCGCTACCTGGTGCCACTGGAAGAGCACCTGCCACAGCGAGGATTCCCTGCTTCGGTCCACGCGATGCGCAAGGCTTTCGAGTGGTTTGAGCGCCGGTTGCGGGAACATGTGAAGTCCAGTGCCGATCCCGGCATGGCCATCGCGCAATTTGTTGAAGCAATGAGCGATAAGTTGTTCTTCACGGTGATTACCGTTGCCGACGAACTGAATGCCTATAAGGTGTTTGAAACGCTGAATGCGCGTGGCGTTCGGCTATCGGCAACCGACCTACTGAAAAATTATCTATTTTCTGTGCTGGCTCGTGACAATGAAGGTGATTATGAGCTCGACGACATGGAGAGGCGCTGGGAAGCCATGGTGGGCCGACTGGGCAGCGAGAGCTTCCCCGATTTCCTGCGTATGCACTGGAACAGTCGCGAGAGTTTTGCCAGACAGTCCGAGTTATTCAAGACGATACGCAGCCGGATCAACACTCGCGAAAAGGTGTTCTTGCTATTACGCAATATGGATGAGGATATTGACACCTATCTCGCCTTGACCCAACCCGAGGGTTCGCAGTGGCCGCCGCGCTGGCGGCAATGCGCTCAGGAGTTGCGCATGTTCAGTGTTCGGCAACCCTTTCCGATGCTGATGGCGGCACGGCGCAACCTACAGGATGCTGACTTTGAGTCCCTGCTGAGCGCTACCGTCGTGCTTGCATTCCGCTACAACGTGATCGGTGCGCAGCACACCGGTGAACAGGAGCGCGCTTACCACTCAATGGCCTTGCGAATTGCCCGCGCCGAAGTCAGAAAAGCATCGGAGGTGCTGGAAGGCCTGCGTTTGATCTATCTCGCCGATGAACCATTCAGAGCCGCTTTTGCCGACAAGAGCATTAAGACTACCGCAACACGCAACAACAAAGTGGTGCGCTACATTCTATGCAAACTGGAACGGCAATCGAGCGGCCCGGAAGTCGATTTCGATTCTTCGAGCTACACGGTCGAGCACATCCTGCCCCAGAACCCCGGGAAAGGGTGGCAAGCGTTCCGCGACAGCGATCTGGAATCATTTATCTACCGAATTGGCAACATGAGCATGCTGGAGGCGGGCAAGAATCGTGACTTGGGAAATGCGCCGTTCGCAGATAAAAAACCCATCCTGCAGGGGAGCATATTCGCCTTGACGAAAAAAGTGGCCGAGGACAATGCAGACTGGACACCAGAGCGGATAGAGTCGCGGCAGCGTGCCCTTGCCAACATCGCCACGAGCGTTTGGCGTATCGCACAACTCTCCTGATTCGCCGATCTGGCGCCACAGAAAGAAGAACCAGTTATGAAGCGCACCAGCGAAGCCGTTTTTGAAGCCGCCATTGAGGCCGTGCTGCTGGCCAATGGCTACAGCACGGTCGACGGCAAGAGGGTTGTTGGGCTTCGGAAGGAGCACCGCGCCGCTCTGATCACCGTCGCCGTCACCGGCCAGATTCCGCTGGAGGAGATGCGCGCATGAAACCCACCTGCTGCATCATCGCCGGTCCCAATGGCGCGGGCAAAACCACCTTCGCGCTGGAATATCTGCCCAGGGTGGCGGGTTGCACCCACTTCATCAATGCCGACCTGATCGCCGCCGGACTCGCGCCGCTCGCCCCCGAGCGCGAATTGCTGGCCGCCAGCCGGATTTTCCTACGCGAGATCGAGGAGCGGATCAGGCAACGCGAGAGCTTCGCCTTTGAAACTACCCTGGCGGGGCGCGCCTATCTGCGCTTGGTCGAGCGATTGCGCGACGACGGCTGGCGGGTGGAACTGATCTATCTGGCTCTGTCAAGCGTCGAGATGTCTAAACTGCGCGTGACCGAGCGCGTCGCCCACGGCGGGCACAGTATTCCGATGGCGGATATCGAAAGGCGCTTTCCCCGCAGCCTGCGCCACCTGCTCGATGCCTTCAGTCATCGGGTCAATAGCTGTATTTGCTTCATGAACAATGGGGGCAGTCCTGTGCTGGTCTTTGAACAGCGGGAAGAAAACCGCGACATTCTGCACGAGGACTTCTATCAACTTCTGCTTGACGAGGCCAAACGATGAACACCAACCACAAAACCATTCCCTCTGATGAGGGGAAACGGCTGCTGGAAACGCTCCGCCAGGCCGTCAACAAAGCGCTGGAGAAAAAACGGCGCCTGGGCCAGTACGCTGTCACCTGGCAAAACGGCAAGCCTGTTGTGACCGGCGACGACGCACCAAGAGCGAACGACGACGCGCGCCAATGAGACGGGAGACTTGGTTAAAGAAAATGCAGTTTCTTTAACGAACGCGCTCGACAGGTAAAAGACGCCATGCTGAAACCCACCTCCGAAGCCGCTTTTGAAACCGCCATTGAAGCCGTGCTGCTGGCCAATGGCTACAGCACGGTCGACGGCAAGGGCTTCGACCGCGAGCGAGCCATCTTCCCCACTGAGGCGCTGGACTTCATCCGCGCCACCCAAGGTAAGGTATGGGGGAAGCTGGAGGCGCTGCACGGCGAACAGACCGGCGCGCGGGTGCTGGAGGCCCTGTGCAAATGGCTGGATACGCACGGCGCACTGGCCACCCTGCGTCACGGCTTCAAGTGTTTCGGCAAAACTTTGCGGATCGCCTTCTTCCGACCGGCGCACGGGCTGAACCCTGAGCTGGAGGCGCGCTATCAGGCCAATCGCATGGGCTTGACCCGGCAACTGCATTTCAGTCCCAGCTCGGAAAAGTCGCTGGATGTGGTGCTGTCGGTCAATGGCATCCCCGTCGTCACGCTGGAGCTGAAGAACCCACTATCGGGCCAGACGGTGACCAACGCCATTCGCCAGTACCGGCACGACCGCGACCCACGCGAGCCGATCTTTGAATTCACCAAGCGCACGTTGGCGCATTTCGCGGTGGATACCGAAGAGGCGCATATGGCTACGCGCCTGGCCGGCTCATCCACCGGCTTCTTGCCTTTCAACCGGGGGGCGGACGGTGGCGCCGGCAACCCGCCCGACCCGGCGGGCCGCAACTACAAGACGGCCTATCTCTGGGAAGAAGTCTTGCAGCGTGACAGCCTGCTCGACCTGCTGGCGCGTTTCCTACACCTGGACATCGAAGAGAAGGTGTCCGACGACGGCAAAAAGGTGCGCAAGGAAAGCCTGATCTTTCCGCGCTATCACCAATTGCAGGCGGTGCGCCAGATGGTGGCGGTCGCCGCCAGCGAGGGCGTCGGACACAGCTATCTGGTGGAACACTCGGCGGGCAGCGGCAAGAGCAACACCATTGCCTGGCTGGCGCATCGCCTGTCCAGCCTGCACAACGAACGCGACGAGCGGCTGTTCGACAGCGTGGTCGTGATCACCGACCGCGTAGTGCTGGATCGTCAGTTGCAGAATACCATCTACCAATTCGACCACCGTCAAGGCGTAGTGCAGAAGATCGACGAGGATTCCCGTCAGTTGGCCGAGGCACTGGAAGCGGGTGTGCCGATCATCATCACCACGCTGCAGAAGTTCCCGTTTGTGTCCGGGCAACTGGCCAAGCTCAGCGAGGAGCGCGGCGAGGGCAGCAAGAGTCATCTACCCACGCGCCAATACGCGGTGATCATTGACGAGGCCCACAGCTCGCAATCCGGCGAAACGGCGACCGAACTCAAGGGTGTGCTGGGCGGCGCTGAGCTGCGCAAGAAGGCTCAGGAGATGGCCGAAGAGGAAGGCGAGGTGGAGCTGGAGCGGCTGTTCCGCTCCATGGCCCAGCGCGGCCAGCAGCCGAACATGAGCTTTTTTGCCTTCACCGCCACGCCCAAGCACAAGACGCTGGCGATCTTCGGCCGCAATGGCGAACCCTTCCACCGCTACACCATGCGCCAGGCCATTGAGGAAGGCTTCATCGAGGACGTGCTCAAGAACTACGTCACCTACAAGACCTATTACAAGCTGATCAAAAAGGCCGAGGACGACCCCAACGTCGAGCGCAAGAAGGCCGCCAAGGCGCTGGCCCGCTTCATGCGCCTGCACCCGCACAACATCGGCCAGAAGACCGAGGTGATGGTCGAACACTTCCAACACTTCACCCGGCACAAGATCGGCGGCCACGCCAAAGCGATGGTGGTGACCGGCTCGCGGCTGGAGGCGGTGCGCTACAAGCAGGCATTCGACCACTACATCGCGGAGCAGGGCTACCCGATCAAGAGTCTGGTCGCGTTTTCGGGCGCGGTGGAAGACGACAAGGTCCCCGGGAAGTCCTACGCCGAAGTCGAGATGAACGGCGGACTCAAGGAAAAGGAGTTGCCCGGCGCCTTCGCCAAGCCGGATTTCCGCGTGCTGCTGGTGGCCGAGAAATACCAGACCGGTTTCGATCAGCCGCTGCTGCACACGATGTACGTGGACAAGCGACTGGCGGGAATTCAGGCCGTGCAGACGCTCTCGCGCTTGAACCGCACCCATCCACTCAAGGGCGACACTTTCGTGCTCGACTTCGTCAATGAGCCTGGCGAAATCCAGGAGGCTTTCCGCCAGTACTACGAAGGCTCTGTGATGGGGGAGCAGGTCGATCCCGACAAGCTCTACGAAGTCAAGGCCGAGCTCGATGCCTCGGGCATCTACCTCCTGACCGAAGTGACCAAATTTGCTCGGGTGTTCTTCGCGCCGAAGCGCCGCCAGAGCCCCGGCGACCACAAGGTGATGAACGCGGTGCTTGACCAGGCAGTCGCGCGCTTCAAACAGCTTCAGGATTCCGAGGAAGAGGAGGCCGAGCTGTGGCGCGGCAAGCTGCAAGCTTTCCGCAATCTTTACAGCTTCCTGAGCCAGGTGATCCCGTATCAAGACAGCGATCTGGAAAAACTGTTCACCTACCTGCGACGCCTCGCGCTGAAGCTGCCCAGGCGCAAGCGCGGGCCAGGTTACCAGTTCGATGAAGAGGTCGAACTCGACTACTACCGCCTGCAGAAGATTAGCGAAGGCTCGATCAGCCTGAACGAGGGCGATACCAAACCGCTGGACGGGCCGCGTGAGGTAGGTTCCGGCATGGTTCGCGAGGAACATGTGCCCCTGTCTCGCTTAATCGATCTCATCAACCAATGCTTCGGTGGCGAGCTTAACGAGATGGACCAACTGTTCTTCGATCAGATCACTGAAGCCGCAGTCCAGAACCAGTCGCTGCGGAAAGCCGCCGAGGTCAACCCACTCGACAAATTTCAACTGGTTTTCCGGCAGGTGCTGGAATCGCTGTTCATCGAGCGCATAGAACTCAACGAGGCGCTGTTCGCCAATTACATGGGGAAGCCTGAGTTGCAGGATCTGGTATCCAAGTGGCTCGGGAGCCAAGTTTATGATCGACTGTCTGCGGCCAGGGCAACTGGCCAATCGCTCGACTCGACTACGTTGCAAGGCAATCAGGCTCTAAGATGAAACCCGGTGAAAACCTACTCGATATTCTGAATCTGCTCGCGCATCTGTTCGATTAAAACCTTGAGTTCCACCGCACAGCGCGTGGTGTCCGCATCAGCGGATTTTGCAGACAGGGTATTGGCCTCGCGATTCAATTCCTGCATCAGAAAGTCCAGTCGTCGCCCGACCGGTTCATTACGCTGCAACACCGATTCAATTTCATCCAGATGCGTGTCCAGCCGGTCCAGTTCTTCATCCACATCCAGCCGTTGCGCGATCAAGGCCAGTTCCTGCTCCAATCGGCCCGGATCGGCGTCCACCGCTATATCCGCCAGTCGGTTCAACAACTTATCGCGCCAGCGGGCCAACACCTCGGGCCGGCGACCACGCACCCGCTTGACCTGAATCCGAATCGCCGCGCAGCGCTGCCGCAACAGTTCAGCGGTGCGCTCACCTTCCCGCTCACGGGTCGCCACCAATTCCGCCAACGCTGCATCAAGGCTATCGAGAATGGCCTGCTGAATAGCGGCCAAATCCGGTTCCGGCTCATGGATCACCCCCGGCCAGCGCAACACATCGACCAATTTCAGCCCGGTGCCCGGCCCCATCAGATGCTCCAGTTCACCTGCAACTTCCAGCAACCGTTCCACCATCGGCAGATTCAGCGTAATCGCCGGCGCTGCGCTGGCGGTTTGCAGCTTGAGCGTCCCTTCCACCTTGCCGCGGCTCAATGCGGCGGCGATCCGCTCTCGCGCCGGCGTTTCCAGACTCCGCAGCATCTCCGGCAAGCGGATCGAAGCCTCCAGATAACGGTGATTCACCGAGCGTAATTCCCAGGCGATTGCCCCCCAGGCGCTGGTCTGCTCGTGGCGGGCGAAGGCGGTCATGCTGCGTAACATGGGGCTATCCTCAAATCAGTCGTCAATAGTTGCCTAAGCATAGGTTGAAACTGCCGGTTTGCTGCATTTGCACGCACGATTTCGCCTAAACGCCGTCCGATTCGGAACCACTAGCCAGTCTGTTATAGTCCATTCCCTTTGCCTTGACCCCAACGACAGGAACCCCGCCCATGCGTCCCAGCCGCCGCGCCGCTGATGAATTGCGCCCGATCCGGATGACCCGCCCCTTCACTAAACATGCCGAAGGTTCGGTGCTGGTCGAGTTCGGCGACACTCGGGTGATTTGCACCGCCAGCATTGAGGAGCGGGTGCCGCCGTTCCTCAAAGGCAAGGGGCGAGGCTGGGTGACGGCGGAATACGGGATGCTGCCACGTTCAACCAATACCCGGATGCAGCGCGAGGCCAACCGGGGTCGCCAGGACGGGCGAACCCTGGAAATCCAGCGGCTGATTGGCCGGTCATTACGCGCCGTGATGGATATGGATGCCCTGGGTGAGCGGACGATTACCCTGGATTGTGACGTGATTCAGGCTGACGGCGGCACTCGCACTGCGGCGATTACCGGCGGGTTTGTCGCCCTGGCGGATGCGGTGCGCTATCTGATGGGCCGCAAACAGGTGAAAAAAAATCCGTTGCATGGACAAATAGCAGCGGTGTCGGTTGGCATCTTTCAGGGTACGCCGGTGCTGGATCTGGATTACGCTGAGGATTCCGAAGCGGAAACCGACATGAATGTAGTGATGAACGATGCCGGCGCGTTTATCGAATTGCAAGGCACTGCCGAGGGTCACGCTTTCCGTATGGAAGAATTGCAGGCAATGCTGGAACTGGCGCAAGGCGGAATCACTCAATTGCTGGAAAAACAGCGGGAAGCACTGGGTTTGGCAGGCTGAACCATGCACAAAATCATTCTGGCGACGGGCAATCCCGGTAAACTGCGGGAATTCAGCGCGGTGCTGGCGGGGCTGGAATTGAATATCGCGCCGCAGTCCGATTTTAATACGCCAGAAGCCGCAGAAACCGGCCTGACTTTTGTTGAGAATGCGTTGCTCAAGGCCCGCAATGCTGCTTTGCATACCGGTCTGCCGGCATTGGCTGACGACTCCGGACTGGCGGTGGATGCGCTTAATGGGGCGCCCGGTCTTTATTCCGCCCGCTATGCCGGCGCCGGGGCCAATGACCGCGCCAACATCGCCAAACTGCTGCACGAATTGCACGGGGTTCCCACGGAGCAGCGCACTGCCCGGTTTGTTTGCGTTCTGGCGTTATTACGCCACCCTGCTGATCCGACGCCATTGATCTGCCAGGGGACTTGGGAAGGCGTCATTCTGGCTGAGCCACGCGGTGTGAGTGGTTTTGGCTACGACCCGGTGTTCTTCATCCCGACCGAACAGCAGACTGCCGCCGAATTGGAACCGGCCGTTAAAAACCGGCTGAGTCATCGCGGCCAGGCGCTTGCGCAGTTGCGTCAGCAATTATCGCAGTGGCTGGCGTTTCAGGCGGCGATTACGAAGTCGGGGAGGTTATCGACTGCATGATTGGTTCCAATTGCCGCCAGATCTGTTCAGCCTGTCGCTTGGAAAGTACTTTGGGCAGCATGTCGTGGATGCCATCCAGTTCAGCCCGGAGCTGCTCGGGGGTCGTGGTTGCGTCGATGCGCTCAATCCGGCGTCCGGCGGTTGGCCCCATCGCCCCCAACAGGGTAAAACGGATGAATCCCTTGGCCTTGTCCAGATTGAATTCGGGTAGTGCGGGTCCGGACGCCGGGGCGTTTGGCGCTGGAGTACTAGGCGCTGGAGTGCTAGGCGCTGGAGTGTTAGGCGCTGGAGTGCTAGGCGCTGGCGGCGGTGGGTTCGCGCCAGCCGTGCGGTTCGCCAGCCATCGTTCCAGCGACAGCATGACCGGTTCCATCTGCCTCCAGGTCTGCTCGGCCTGCACTTGGGACAGCAGCCGGGGCAACAGCTCGCGAATGGCGTCGAATTCGATCCGGAGCTGGTCGGGGGTGGCGGTGGCTTCAACGCATTCGATCCAGTATTCCGCAGCTGGCCCGATGGCGTTCAACAGGGCTGACTGAATCACATGCTTGGCCGCATCCAGGTTAAAGGCGGGCTGGGTGGGCTGGGACACCGGTTCTGGCGGCGCAGCAGGCGCGGGCGCCGGAACGCGGGGCGCGAGAGTCGCGATGAAGCCGCCCGTTTCCAGCTCTGCCAGCCCCGCCGTAACATCGCCGAGCATCGTTAGCCGACCAGTCATATCAGCAGCGGTGGAGCGTCCATCCACCATGATCAGCAACCGACGCAAATTTGCGGACAGTTTATAAGTCCGGTGCTGGATTTCTTCCTGCGCCTTGGCAGTCTTGATATAAACCTTATTCAGTTCCATGACGCTCTCGATGCGGGTAGGAAAAACGGCCATTCATGGGCTGGGGGCAGGGCGTTAACAGCGCACCGCAGTTCATTCGTTATGCAACATCGTCATAATTCTAGTAGGGAAGATACAGTGTTGAAGTTTTCTTCACCGATGCCGCTGGCAATTTATCTCCATAGCCCCTGGTGCGTGCGCAAATGCCCCTATTGCGACTTTAACTCCCACGAGACGCACGGCCCGATCCCGGAGCGCGCCTACATTGACGCGCTGTTGGCCGATCTGGAGCAGGACGTGCCAAGGGTAGGGGGACGGCGGATCGAAAGCGTATTTATCGGCGGCGGCACTCCCAGTCTGTTGTCGGCGGAGGCGCTGGAGCGGCTATTGTCCGGGCTGCGCGCCCGTCTGCCGCTACGGCCAGACGCCGAGATCTCCCTGGAAGCCAATCCTGGCGCGGTGGAGCGAGGTCAACTCGCCGAGTTCCGGGCAGCCGGCGTTAACCGCCTGTCGATTGGCGTCCAGAGCTTCAATGACGGGCAACTGCAACAACTGGGGCGAATTCACCACCGCCGCGACGCCTTCGCCACCGCCGAAGCCGCTCACACCGCCGGGCTGGACAATTTCAATCTGGACCTGATGTTTGGTCTGCCGGGGCAGACGGCGCCACAGGCGCGGGCTGATCTGGCCAATGCGATTGCGCTCCAGCCGGCCCATCTGTCCTATTACCAGCTCACGATTGAGCCGAACACCGCCTTTCACCGGTCGCCACCCACCCTGCCCGATGACGAAACAGTGGATCGGATTCAGCAGCAGGCGCTGGTTGAACTGGCGCGGCATGGCTACGCCCGCTACGAGGTGTCGGCTTACGCCCGCGACAACCGGCAGTGCCGACATAATCGCAACTACTGGGAGTTTGGCGACTATCTGGGGATTGGCGCTGGCGCTCACGGTAAATTGACGGATCCTGCCGCTGGCCAGATTCGCCGACTCTGGAAAGTTAAACATCCCAACGACTATCTGGCGGCGGCGGGAACCGCAGCGGGCATGGGCGGCGATGCCCCTATTCACGCGGCGGATTTGCCGGTGGAATTTCTGATGAACGCCCTGCGGCTGGTTGAGGGCGTCCCGGTGGAACGCTTCACCGAGCGCACTGGACTGCCGCTGACCGCGCTGGAACCGGTGTTGAGCCGGGCGCGGGCGCATGGATTGATGGTGGGGGATTTGGCCCGATTGCAAGCGACTGAACGGGGACTGCGCTTTCTGAATGATCTGTTGCCGGACTTTATGCCGGATTGAGCCTGGGAAAGCGGAACACGGCGGCTAGAGCTTGTGCGACTCCGGGATGAATCCGCGTTCCCGGTACTGCTTGAAGCGCTCCCGCGATGCGGCCAGCACTTCGGGTTGCTGATCGACCAGCTCCACCACCCGTTCAAACCGCTCGAAACCATCGGGCAGGGTGAAGGTGAAATTGATCAGCACTCGCGCGTTCACCGCCGCCGGCGATGCTGTCCCGATCAATACTGGCGAGCTTTCTTCGCTCGCCAGCGGATAGCGTTCGTGCGGAATGAAACTGTCCTGGCGGAAGGTCCACAGCAGATCGTCCAGCGCCGCCGCCTGTGCTTCGGAAGCAGTGAGGATGTAAACAGTGTGGCCCAGGCTGTAGGCCTTGTCGGCCAGGCGGCAGGCGATCAGCGCCCGACTGTTCTCCTGGCGGTCGGGCAATACATAGAAGTCAATGCGCGGCGCGGCCATTATCCCAACCCGCCTCAACGGCGCGATCCAGCAGGTATTGCGCCAGCAGCGGCACGGGACGTCCGGTCGCGCCCTTGGCCTTGCCGGTTTTCCACGCGGTGCCGGCAATATCCAGATGCGCCCAATGGAATTTTTTGGCGAAGCGCGACAGGAAGCAGGCCGCCATGATCGCGCCGCCATCGCGGCTGCCGGCGATGTTGGCCATGTCGGCGAAGTTGCTGTCCAGCCCCTCCTGATAATCGTCCCACAACGGCAGTTCCCAGACCCGGTCGCTGGAAGCGGCGGCGGCGATTTGCAGGGCGTGAGCGAGCGGCGGGTGATTGCTGAACAGCCCGTGCGGATGTCGACCCAGCGCAATGATGCAGGCCCCGGTCAGGGTCGCGATATCAATGACGGCGGCGGGCTCGTCGCGCTCGGCGTAGCTCAGCGCATCGCACAGGATCAGCCGGCCCTCGGCGTCGGTATTGAGAATTTCGACCGTCTGCCCGGACAAACTGGTGACGATGTCGCCAGGCCGGGTCGCTTGCCCTCCCGGCATATTTTCCACCGCCGGGATCAGACCCGTCACGTTCAGCGGTAATTGCAACTCGGCGCAGGCCCGCAGCGTCCCCAGCACACTGGCCGCCCCGCACATGTCGTACTTCATCTCATCCATGCCTTCACCCGGTTTCAGCGAAATGCCGCCGGTGTCAAAAGTAACGCCCTTGCCGACCAACACAAAAGGCTTCTGCAGGGCCGATCCCTGCCGGTAATTCACCCGGATCAGCTTGGCCGGTTGGGCGCTGCCCCGACTGACCGCCAGCAACGCGCCCATGCCCAGTTGCTCCATCTCCGCTTCTTCCAGCACGGTCGCTTGCAGCGTCGGAAACTCCCCGGCCAGCGCCTGGGCCTGTTCCGCCAGCCAGGCCGGCGTGCAGAGATTGGGCGGCATATTGCCCAGGTCTTTGGTCAATTTGACGCCGCCGGCAATCGCCGATCCTTCGCGCACCGCCTGTTCGCCGATCGCCAAGTCCCGCCGGCCCGGCACATTGATCGTCATTTTGCGTAATGGGCGGCGCGGCGCATCCTTCTTGCTCTTGAGTTGATCAAAGTGGTAGTGCGATTCTTCAACCGCCTCGACGATCTGGCGGATTTTCCAGTCGAGATCGCGCCCCTTAACCGGCAAATCCGCCAGATAGACCACCGCATCCATCGCGCCCGTGTCGTTCAGGGCCTTAGCGGTGTGAGCAGCCAACTGGCGAAAGCGGCGATCATCAAGCTCGCGCTCCCGCCCGCAGCCCACCAGCAACACCCGCTCGGTCAGCGCCCCCGGCAGGTTGAACAGCAACAGCGACTGGCCCGGCTTGCCTTCCAGATCGCCCCGGCGCAGCAGGTTGTTCAGATAACCGCCGCAAGCTCGATCAAACCGTTCAGCATCAGGGGTTAACCGCCGGGATTCGTAAACGCCGAGCGCCAGACAGGCCGTGCGCTGTTTTTCAGGATGGCCGCTCTTGACCGCAAATTCCATTGATGGGCTGCTCTTGGAGTGAAGGGAGGGTTTATTGGTGGGCAAATCATCGTAGACTTGGAAAGTTTAGCCGGAAATTACGGCCTCTCACAGTAATGCGCACCGTGGAATTTTCATGGGTTTACCCGCCATTATCGACCGTTACCTGACCCGCCAGATCGGCCTGACCCTGCTGGGGACGACGCTGGCGCTGCTGGCGATCATCCTGAGTCATCGTCTCGCCAACTATCTGAGCAAGGCCGCCAATGGCCTGCTGGCGCGGGATTCCATTTTCCAGTTGCTGATCCTGCAAATGGCCGATCTGCTGGTGATGCTGATCCCGCTGGCCTTTCTGTTGAGCATCATGCTCACCCTGGGGCGACTGTACCGGGATCACGAAATGGCGGCGCTGGCCGCCTGCGGCTACGGCCCCTTGTCGGTCTACCGCGCCGTGTTTCTGCTGGCGACGCCGCTGGCTTTATTCACCGCTGGACTGGCGCTGTTCCTGACCCCGCTGGTGATGGAATTGCAGTTCGAGGCGCTGGCCAAGGCTCGCAAGGAAGCCGAAGTCTCGATGTTCACCCCCGGCGCGTTTCGCGAAGTGCTGAATGGTCGCCATGTGGTCTACATCGGCGCCCTTGATGACCAGGAACTGCGCAATGTCTTTATCCAGAGTCGCGAACCGGATGGCCGGATCAGCATCACCACCGGCGATCAGGGCCGGCAGGCGATGGGCGAAGATGGCGTCCGGTACATTGTCCTCGATCACGGCTACCGCTACCGGGGCGCGCCGGGGCGGGGCGATTATGAAATGGTGCGTTTTGAACGGGCGATGGTGCGGGTTGACAGCGAACCGCCGCCGCAGCCTTGGCAACACCGGGAAACTTTGCCCTTGGGTCGGTTATGGGGTTCGACCGAGCCGTCAAACATTGCTGAATTGCAGATGCGGCTGAACAGTCCGATTCAGGTGCTGGTGATCGCGCTGTGGGCGCCGCTGCTGGCTCGCGCCCGCCCCCGCGAAGGGCGCTATGGCCGGATCATCGCTGCGGTGCTGATTTACGCCATTGACTTCAACTTGATCGGGGTGGGCCGATCCTGGCTCAGTCACGGCGTGGTTGGCCCGAAACTGGGCCTGTGGTGGGTCCACGGCCTGTTTCTGTTGTTCGGATTCGGGCTGCTGCTGCACCACTACTCGGGCGCTGGGCGCTGGTGGCGATTTCGACGGCTTTCCCGACCCGGAATCACCACATGAAGATTCTCGACCGCTACATCTTTCGCACGGTGGCGACCGCAACCGTGGCGACCCTGCTGGTGCTGATGTTGCTGGAATTATTTTTGACCCTGCTCACAGAACTGGAAGA
The DNA here is from genome assembly GCA_020890855.1 of Candidatus Contendibacter sp. Classification (GTDB taxonomy): domain Bacteria; phylum Pseudomonadota; class Gammaproteobacteria; order Competibacterales; family Competibacteraceae; genus RXIV01. The sequence continues at coordinate 15,066 of JAJHPN010000400.1, forward strand.
CGTCGGCAAGGGCAGTTACGACTTCCCGGCGGCGTTGCATTACCTGTTGCTGATTCAACCGCAGCGCCTGTACGAACTGTTTCCCATGGCGCTACTGGTCGGCGGACTGCTGGGCATGGGGGCGCTGGCCGGCGGCAGTGAATTGATCGTGCTGCGAGCCGCCGGATTGTCACTGATCCGGCTGACCGGCTCCGCCCTGCACGCTGGGTTGTTACTGAGTCTGGCGGTGCTGGCGATAGGCGAGTTCGTCGCCCCGCCGCTGGAGCAGGCGGCTTACGAACAGCGGGCGGTCGCCAAAAGCCAGAACGTGGCGATTCGCGGCGGACGCGGCTTCTGGGCGCGGGATGGCGACTACTTCATTCACGTCCAGGCGGTGTTGCCGGGCGTTCGGCTGGTGGATATTCACATCTTCAAGATCGACGCTGCATCCCGGCTGGAAACGGTCACGGTCGCTGAAGGCGCTCGTTACGCGGGCGGCGATTGGCTACTGGAAGGGGTCAGCCGCAGCGTCCTGAATGACGACTCGGTGCGGACGGAGCAATTCGCCAGTCTCAAGGTGGTTTCAGCGATTAGCCCGAAAATTCTCGATGTGCTGGCCAGCAATCCCAGCGAGCTGTCGATCCGTGATCTGCGGGTTTATGTGGATTATCTGGAGCGCAATGGCCTGGATGCCCAGAGTTATTGGCTGGCGCTATGGCGCAAACTGCTGGCGCCGCTGTCCTATCTGGCGATGCTGGTGGTGGGAATGCCGTTCGTATTCGGCCCGCAACGCTCCTCCGGGGTCGGTCAGCGGTTGTTAATCGGGATGCTGCTGGGGCTGGCGTTCTTCCTGTTCAACTATCTGCTGGGCAATGTGGTGCTGCTGTACGGCTATCCGTCGCTGCTTGGGGCCGGATTGCCGTCGCTGCTGTTTCTGGGGGCGGGGTTTTATGCGCTACGGCGGCTGCGGTGAGTGGAAAGAGGGTCTTGGCCCCCTGTTGCGGAGTGGGCCTGGGCAGGCTCTGGCCTGCTGATCCGGACGAAAGCTGGCTCGACATCATTGTTCGATCCAGGACTTTCGCTGACCCATTATTTTGCCGTCATACCCGCGAAGGCGGGAGGCGGGTATGACGGCAAGCTGAAAGCTTGACGAAAACCGACCAAAAATCGGTATAACCGCTTAAAACCGTTGAGGAAATCCATGATGGATTTATTGTCTTTCGATGCCGAACCGCTGTTTTTCGATCATCCGCCTGCTGAAGAAGTCGTGCAGTTGCTCCAGCGGGCCGCAGAAAATTACAGCGCCGGTCAGGCAGAAGCTGACTTGCAACGCGCCTACCACTTGGCTCCGGATCATCTCATGGTGCTGGTCGCCCTGTTTCGTTATCACGTCTATCAACAGCACTTTGCTGAAGCGATCGCCATGAGCCAACAGGCGCGGGAAGTTGTTCGGCAAAAACTGGGATTGCCCGCTGATTGGCGCACCCTTAGCGAAGCACAGCTTTTTTCAGGCCATGAAAAGGAGATGGTCATGATCCGATTCTATTTGCTGTGCCTGAAAGGTGAAGCCTACCTGTACGCCCGGCTTGGTGAATTGGCGAAAGGGAGCGCTTTGCTGAAAAAGATCATCGAAATGGACTCCAAGGATGATCTGGGCGCCGCCGCCTTGTTAGCGGTGCTTGACGGCAATGAGCCAGTCCGCCCGGTTTAGGCCGTTGGCCCCTGAAAGTGAACCGATCGCTGCGTTCATTCAGCCGCGATTACCCCATGTGCGGGTCTAATAGCGCACCTTCACCCGTGACTTTGCCCTGATGCGCCTTTCCAAAACCACGTTCATCCTCGCCGGCGCAGCGCTGGCCGCCGGCGTCGCGGCCTATGCGTACTGGCCGTACGGTCGAACGGCGCAACCCTCGGAGCGCTACCGCACCCAGACCGTGGATCGCGGCGATATTGCCCAGATCATCACCGCCAATGGCACCCTCAACCCGGTGGTGCTGGTCAACGTCGGCACCCAGGTATCCGGCACCGTCCGTAAAATCCACGCTGATTTTAATGATCGGGTCAAGGACAATCAGGTGCTGGCCGAACTTGATCCCGCCCTGTTCCAGGCCCAGGTCAAGCAAAGCGAGGCCAATGTTCTCAGCGCCCAGGCCGCGCTGGAACTGGCGCGAATCAAGATTGAGCGGGTGATCGCCCTTCAGCGAAAAAACCTGGTGGCCAAGGAAGAACTGGATGTCGCCCGCCAGCAGGTTGAAGCCGCTACCGCCCAGCTCAAGCTGGCTGAAGCGCAATTGGAGCGGGATCGGATCAATCTTCGCAACAGCGTGATCCGCTCGCCGATTTCCGGGGTGGTGGTGGCCCGCAGCGTCGATGTCGGCCAGACCGTCGCCGCCAATTTCCAGACGCCAACCCTGTTCCAGATTGCCCAGGATTTGCGGGAAATGCAGATCAACACCAGCATCGCCGAAGCGGATGTCGGCAGTCTCCAGCCTGGGATGGCGGTGATGTTCACCGTCGACGCCTATCCCGACCAGCGTTTTCCGGGCCGCATCCGTCAGGTTCGCCTCAACCCGACCATTCAGCAGAATGTCGTCACTTACAACGTGGTGGTTGATCTGGATAACGCCGATGGCCGGTTGCTGCCGGGGATGACGGCTTATGTCAGCGTTACCACCGGCGAACGCAAGAATGTGTTGCGGGTCCCCAACGCCGCCCTGAGCTTTCAGCCGCGCCGCGATGACGAAGAGGAACGCGGGCCGCGCCCGCCGGCCAAGGAGCGCAAGACGCAGGTGTATGTGCTGGACGCGCAAGGCAAGCTCAAGCCGATCCCGGTCGAAACCGGCCTGACTGACAACGCGCTGACCGAGATCACCGGCGGCGATCTCCAGCCCGGCGACCAGGTGGTGACCCGCGACGCCCGCAAGCGGGAAGCCGGCGGGAGCAGCAGCAATTTCCGCATGCGGATGATGTGAGGATGGAACCGCTGATTCAGGTGGCGAGCTTGGGCAAGGAGTATCCGCTGGCCGGCGGCGGAACGACGCCGGTGCTGCACAACATCGCGTTAAGCATCGCCCCCGGCGAGTTTGTGGCGATCATGGGGCCGTCCGGTTCCGGCAAGTCCACCTTCATGAATATCCTTGGCTGCCTCGATACGCCCAGCGCGGGCGATTACCATCTGGCGGGCCGTTCGGTCGCGCGGCTGAATCCCGATCAACTGGCGGCGCTGCGGAACCGCCAGATCGGCTTCGTGTTTCAGGGTTTCAATCTGCTGCAACGCGCCAGCATTGAGGAGAACGTCGCCCTCCCGCTGCTGTATGCCGGGATCGGCAAGGTCGAACGGCGGCGACGGGCGCGGGAACTGCTGGAGCTGGTCGGTCTCGGTCAACGCACCGACGCCCGGCCTAATCAACTGTCCGGCGGTCAACAACAGCGGGTCGCCATCGCCCGCGCTTTGGCGAATCAGCCGCCGCTGATTCTGGCCGATGAACCGACCGGCAATCTCGACACCCAGACCAGCGGCGAGATTATGGCGCTGTTCAGCCGCCTGAATGCCGACCAGGGCATCACTCTGATTCTGGTCACCCATGAACCGGATGTGGCCCGTTACGCCCGACGACTGGTGCGCTTCAAGGACGGGCGGATTGTCCATGATGGCGAAGTTCACGTATAGAAACGGTATCCCAGAGGTGAACCGTCTGTACTCCTCGATGATTCGCAACGCTTGAGGTTGTAATAAACGCCCATGCCGTGACGGTCTTGCTGCCAATAGCCCGTTCGATCAGTATCAAAACCTTCCTTGACCCGTGGGGTCTTAGCCATTAGATTTAGCTTGCAGGCAAGCGCAGGATTGGTAGAGGTCGCTGGCGACAGCGGCAGCCCGAATGGGTGGGAACCTCGAACCTGGGGCCTGCATTTTTTATTTCAGGCTTTGGAAAAATTCCAACTCTGGTAGTGAGTTGGATAGGGAAGTTGGGCTATCCGGCCAGAATTTTATCCCGTATCCCTCCAAAATGCCTCGGTGCCGATAAACGGTAGGCATCATGAGGCGCGCATAACGATCTTCCACATCGCCATAGGGATTCCGGTTCACTGCGAAGTACAATCCCGAAGCTACGGCGTCAGCAATTTGCAAACCGGCAAGTTGATCGTGGTTGATTGCGTTCACTTGCTCTGGCAGTACGACCGACCAATCTATGCGGATATCCTGCGCCTCTCCGATTTCTCGCAAGTGTCTGAGGTATGCACGCAGATCGTCATACGACATCATGCTGCGGTTGGAGAAGATGATCTCGGCGGTACCATCCCCTTCGTCTTTCTTGCGATGGTCCCGACACAGCCAGGATACCCGTTCCAGCAGCAACCGCGTGGCGTAACGATACAGACGAAATTTTTCACTTTGGAACCGCTCCGGTTCCTTGATCGAAGGCTTGTGAATAAGCACCGAAACCGTTCGCAGCTTGGCCTCGCCGATGGCTCGTGCATAAGGCACACGATGCTCGTGCTTAAGATGTTGGAAATGCAATGCCTGCTTAAATTGTTTTTTTAATACAGAGCGGACGCCACGCATAAGATTAACGGCGTCGAGATCATGTGCCTTGCGGAACACCACTGCCGAAAGAACCAGCCATCGCGAACTACCCTGCTCGTTTGGAAGGAAAACAAAGCCTTCATCGCCGGATTCGTCAATATAGACCGTGAAACTGACTGTCATAAGGATGTTACCTTTTTTGGATCATGACCGCTGTTATAGCCGTGATTGCGCACCTCATCTCAAATAACATATTGATTTTTAAATTTATTGGGTTTTGCAACCTTTGTTGGCGTGAAAATTAACGTGAAAATAATCAAAATATTACGGAGGGGTGAGCAAAGTCAGTTATAGGGCTGATCATCAGT
>JAJHPN010000137.1 GCA_020890855.1 Candidatus Contendibacter sp.
CGCCTAACCGCCTATTTTTCCATCGTCACGGTCACGCCGCTCATCCCCAGATTGAATTGCAAACCCTGGGTCCGCGATTCCAGCCGCATGATGACGCCGTTTTCGTTCTTCATCTGCAAGCCGCCGACCCCACCACCGAGCGCGACGCTGGCGTCCAGCTTGGTGTAAGTGCCGGGGAATTTTGAAGCGTCTTTCAGATCATAAACTTCGCCTACCGCCGCCATCTTCGAAACGCCGACATTGGCTCCAACGCTCAGTCCACCGATCTTGAACGGATACTTTTTACCCTTGAAAACCAGTTCGCCGCCGCCCGTGCTGCCGCCGATGATGAAGCCAAATTGGGTCTCGTCAATCGTCACCGTCCCGGACGGCTTTTTGGCGGCGTCCGCCGCCAACGCCAGACTACCCATCAAGAGCGCCGCCGTCAGCAGGACGGGCGCAGCCATTTTGCGGTAATTCAGCATAATGAAATCTCCTTGTTATCGTTGGAAAATATGAGTCGGGAAAGGCGGAATGTTTCCCGCCCGTCGCAGTATATAGAAGACCATCAGGACATTCTCTCTGGCTCGAAAATCGTTCGGGGTAAACCGGGCGTTTGCCGAAGCGCCGAACTCCGTTCTTGATCACCGATCAGTCGTCGGTTTGAACCATCTCGGACTCCGCCACATCCTGATAGCTGACCACCTGATTACGACCCCGACGCTTGGCGGTGTAAAGCGCCCGATCGGCGATCTTGAGCAATTTCTGTAAAGTGATGGTCTGGGCCGCGCCTGCGCCCACTCCGATGCTGACCGTAAACCGCAGCATGCGCCCGTCAAGCAGCGGCTGTGTGGTCTGGGCGATAACCTTGCGTAACCGCTCCGCCACGCCCAAGGCATCCGGCAAACCGGTTTGTGGCAACAAGATCGCGAATTCTTCTCCACCCAGCCGGCCAACAATATCCGCATCGCGCATCTGGTGCTGGCACAACCGGGCGATCACCTGCAACACCTCGTCGCCCACATCATGCCCGTAAGTATCGTTGATGGTCTTGAACAGATCGGCATCCAGCATCAGCAACGCCACATCCAGCCGATACCGCCGCGCCCGTTGCAATTCCCGCTCGCACAACTCCAGAAAATGCCGGCGGTTAAACAGGCCGGTCAGGCCATCCACCGTCGCCAGATGCCGTAGCTCCTCCAGAATCCGCTTGCGCTCGGTGATGTCAGACAATACCCCTTCGACCGTAGCGATGCCGTGTTTCGGATTGAGGCTGGCGTGCGCGTTGACCTCCACCCAGATCGACTCGCCATTCCAGCGCCGCATCCGCAACTGCAAATGAGCCACCTGGCCATGCGCCGCCAGCACCCCGAACAGGCGTTCCTGTTCATCCTCATCCACAAACGGCCACAACCAGTCGTCCTGGTGCGTTCGCAAAAACTCGGACGGGGTTTTATGACCGATAATTCGCGCCAGCGCCGGGTTGACATCCAGAAACCGTCCATCCAGTTGAGCGATGAAAATACCCTCGCTGACGTTCTCGAACAGCGAACGATACTTCGCCTCACTCAATTGCAGCCGGTCATTCAGGTTGTTGAGTTCCTCCTGCATTCGGTCGCCGATTCGGATCAGATGGCGCAAATGACGCAGCAGCCGACCGTATTGTCGGGTTAGATCGGCGAAGGCGGCGGCATCCGGCGGCTCCGACGCATCGCCCTGCAACAACGCTTTGGCCGACTCCAGTATTTGTTCTTCACTATCGAGCAGATTGGCCTCGGAACTCATGGCGGCTCCTGGGACTGTTCCACCAGATTAAAAGTCAAAGCCGTCAGTTCCTCGCTGAAATCCTGTCCGCATTCCAGAATGCTTTCATTGTCCGAATCGTAGCGCCAGTTGACGATGACCTGCGCTCCGTCCTGGGCTGCTTGCTCCAGTAGATCCAGGAAGTTCAGCATGACCTTGGTGCTGCTGCTGTTCAGATACCGCACGGCCAGATCGACCCGCACCATTGCCGCCGGCTCCAGCTCGGCAAGAAAAGTTTTCAGCCAGGCAAACACCGGCGCATAAAACGCGGCGGCATTTTCCGGGTAAGACTCGCCGCTGATGCTCAAACCACGAGCGCCAGCATCCAACCGAATGGCCGGTGATGACCGGGACTCCTCGATCACTAAACTGTCCATCGTGGCTCTCCGCTCATCAGATCACGACGCGCAGACTAAAAAAGACATAGCGCTCATCCACATCGCCGAGCGCGTATTCCAGCGGCGCAGCGCTTTTACGCGCCATGCCGATCAACCCCAGCCCCGCCCCACCCTGTGGATTCAGGGGCTGGCGCATCTGCTCCTTGTACAGCGCCTTCAAGCCGGCTTTGTCCAGACTCCGCAACCGCTCCAGATGGGCGGTCAAGGCCGGCGCGTCCGTCCGATCCAGCAGGTTGCCGGAGCTGATCACATACCGCTGTTCATCCTGGGCGATCACTACAATGCCGGACCCCGCTAACCGGGTCTTCTCAGGACCGGCTTCCAAGCGGCTGATATAATTACGAACGTTTTGCGCCTGTTCGATGTAAACGGCGAACACGTCCATCAGCGCAGAACCGGCCACCTCGGTACTTTCCAGATAATGGCGGATAGCCTTGCCCAGCTCCTCAATAATGCTATGGGAAAAAGGCCCGCTGAAACTCATCAGGATGCCCTGATGACGCAGTTCATCCTGTAGTCGGGTCAGATCAAGGGTGCTCATGGCCGGTTCTCCTTTGCTGAATGTTCAATGCCGTCCCGCGCCCGGACGAAAGCCGATCACCGCGATATCGTCGCGCTGCAATCGTTCGCCCTGCCACGCCGCCAGCGCCTGTTCCAGCGCTGCCTGCTGCTCCAGCAATGGCCGCCCATTGCCTTGTTGCAAAACATCCTGAAACCGGCGGCGGCTAAAACCATGCCCTTTTGGCCCGCCGGCCTGATCCAGAAAACCGTCGGTAGTCAGATAAAAGGTTCTGCCGGGTCTCTGTTCGAGATCATGGCAACTGAAAAGCGTCCAGTCGGGATTGGTCTGTCGATAGCCGAGACTGGTGCGACTCCCGCGAATAAGCGTCGCCGGCGTCGCCGGATCTTGATAATACAAGTCGATCCGCGCCCCGGCGAAGCGCAGCAACGGCTCATGCCAGGCCCAGTAACAGACGCCGGCGTCAAGGCCATTCTCGAAACTTTCACCCATGTCATCCTGATGCAGAATCGTCTGCATTTCCCGGTGCAGCGTCTGCAAAACCGGCACCGGGTCAGTGACGCCCATGACGCTGACGATGTGATTCAGCGCCGCGTTGACGGCCATGGTCATAAACGCGCCAGGGACGCCATGACCGGTGCAATCAACCAGCGCCAGCAGGCAACCCCGCTCATCGATCCAGCAGTAGTAGAAGTCGCCGCCCACCAGATCGCGAGGCCGCCAGATCATGAAGTAATCCGCAAAGGCCCGCGCCAGCATCTCCGGGGTCGGCAGCATCGCCTGTTGCAGCAGCTGGGCGTACTGGATGCTGTCAACCATCTGCTGGTGCGTCTCAGCCAGTGCTTGGTGAGTCTGTTGCAGTTGCCGGGTGCGCTCATCGACCAGGGTTTCAAGGCGACCGGTATACTGCCGGATGGTCAGCGTCATGGCGTTGAAATCACTGGTCAATTCGCCAATTTCGTTCTGAACTTCAACTATCGCCAGTTGTCCGTAATCGCCGGAGGCGACTGCTTGGGTGGACTGACGCAACCGGGTCAGTGGATTCAGCACCAGCCGCTTGATCAGCGCCGCGACCGCCGCCGCCAGCGCCAGCAACGAGATCGCCAGCAAGCCAGCAAACGGCATGAACCGCCACACACTGTAAACATGGGCCGTATCCACCAGCGCAATAACAAACCACTGGATTTCCGGCAGATAAGCCATAGCGACCAGCACGGGCTGATTCTCGACCGTCAGCGGCAGCACCGCCGTCGGCGCTTGACCATGGCTGAGTCGATCCAGTTGCTCACGCAGCGCAGTCCGCTCCTGCGGCGAAGCCAGCAACCGGTCAATCGTCCGGCGCTCGGCATCGCTCTTGGCGACGGTATTCAGATCGATGTAGCTCCGGTCGTGATACGCCTTGATCGATCCGGCGCGATCCACCAGCAGGGTATTGACGCCCGGACGCTCCTCGCTCAACACCGCCTTGATAAAACTGTCGAGTTCTAAGCCGGTGCCGCCTAACCCCAGCTTCTCCGTACCCTCCTTGACCAGCACATTGATCCAGACCTTGGTGACATCAAGCGGCACATCATGATCTACGTTCAAATCGAAATCGGCCACTTTGTCCAAGGTGGCAAAGTACCACTGGTCCTCCGGCTTGGCCGCATCGAGGGTATGGCGTAACTCGCGGCCTCGATACTCATCAGCGGCATTATTGTGGTAATAGTGCCTGCTCTGGCCGACCACGAAAAAATAGCTATGGTCAGCAAAATGGCGGCGGTAATTATCCAGTTCAGCCAACGCCGCCGCTTTGAGAGCCGGGTCTTCCTCATCCCGCGCCCAACGTTTCAGCAGAGGTGAATCAGCCAAGTGGCGAGACAACGCCAACTCACGCTGAATCGGGACCA
>JAJHPN010000275.1 GCA_020890855.1 Candidatus Contendibacter sp.
TGACGCTCATCGTCAGCTACAGCGATCACCGTGTCGGACTGCGCTTTCACCTTGTCGGAGGCGACCGCCACATCTTCCGAGATGCGGATCACGCCCCGCAACACCTTGGCGGTCTCGTCGGTCAACAGGTTCAGTGCGTCGGCTACTGGACCAGTCATGTCCTCGGTCACCGGCACCCTGACGGTCAGGTCTCTCTGGCTCAACTGGGACACCGCTTGCAGCAGGTGAATAATGGAGTCGTTGAGCTGTTCGTTTTCATGCTCCGCTTGCACCAGCGCGGTCACGCGTGCGTCCAACATGGCGTCAAACGCTTGGCCCAGTCCCGACAGTTCGTCGCTGCCGGTCAGACCGGTGCGAGAGTCGTAATTACCTTCACCGATCTGCTTCACGGTGGCCATCATCCGATTGAGCGGATCCATGATGGCGCGATAGGTAGCGGCGCCCAAGCCGAAAGCGATCCCGATACCAAGCAAGGCGATCACCGCGATCGCCACGGTGAAGGCATTGCTGGTGTTCTGCGCAGCTTTCAGAGCTTCTGCGGAGTTTTGCCGATTTAACTCCATGCTCGATGTCAAGGTTTTGTAAAAAGGATTGATCAACACGTCCAAGTCGTTGTTGATGAACAAGTTCAACTGGGCGCGATCCCGAGCGGCGAACAGCTTTTCCAGTTGGGCGAAGATATCGTCCACCCCGCGCAGACTGGTTTTGAACTCTTGTTGCAAATGTGCTTTTTCCGCCACATCCACGGAACCGAGATACCCTTGCCAACCATCCTGAAATTTTTTCTTGGCTACCGGCAAGGCGGCTTCCGCTTGCTCCCAGGTGCTAGCGCCTCGAGCCACGTTGTTGACCGCTGTCAGCAGATCGTCGCGGAGAGTTTCACCCAACTGTCCCAAGCCAAGCTGCTCGCCCACCGCCTTGTTGACCGTGACCACGGCGTCACCGATGCGGCTCATGCCAAGATAGGCGATCAACCCGATCCCCACCAGCATCACGAGTTGCACGACCATCGTAAAGGTCAACCGCGCATTGATTTTCTGATTACCCATGACCGCTTTTACCTCAAATCGGTTATCGAACCTGGCTGGATTGACCCTGTTTGTTTGCGTACCCTTGGCCCAAGGTCACGGCCCGCATATATGATCTTCTGATACCCACGCATCCCTCGCAGCAAAAACTATTGCTTGAATAGCGACTCCAGGTAATGCGGCGCGGCCACCGTGAATTCGCCATCTTTCAGACTGGTCACCAGTACGAAATCGGACCCCTGGTTGTCGGTGGTGAAGTCCACTTTAACGCCGCCGATGTCATAGGGCTGGCGACGGGCGGCCTTGAGGAAATTCTCGCGGGTCAACGGGCCATCAATGGCGAGCATGATCGCCAGAAACATCTTGCCCACGATATAACCCTCCAGCGCTACCGGATCCAAATTCTGCCCCAGCGCCTTGCGCGCCTCCGCCACCACCGGCAGCGACGAATCCAGCGCCGGCACAATCTGGGTGGCGATGACCCTATCCGTGATCCCCTGTTCCTTGAGGAGGGCTTTCATCTTATTGCCCGCCACGTTCGAGGGCATGCTGAAAACCCAGGTTTCGCCCTTGTAGCGCGCATAGGCCATGAACGTGACGGCCGGATCGTAAATCGCTGCGATCGCCACCAACCGGCAACGATTGCCGCTGGTTTCTTCCCATTTCTTCAGTGATCGGTAACCATCCCGCGCGTTCACGGTATCTCGCTGGTAAACGCCAACGGGACCAATATTGTTCCGCTCCGGATTATCCCCCGGCATGTCCAGAATCTGATCCAGTTTGGCGACGATGGACGCAGTACCGGGCTGCTTGGTCAAGGCCGTGCGCAATCCCTTGATTCCGCTCATTCCATAGGCGTCGTTCTGTACATACGCACATACCTCCGTTGGCTTCACCCCCGCCGCCAGCGCTGCGTTGATCGCACCCTCCACCTCGCTGGCGTAGCTGGCGCGGAAATTCAGCACATCACCCGGCCCGGTGAAAGCCGCACCCGTGTAAAAACCAACAGCCGGCACCTTATTCTCGGCCAGCACCGGCAATATCGCCTTGGTGGTAGGTGTGCCGTAACCACCCAGCATCAGGAAGATGCCCTGATCGATCAATTTCTTGGCGGCTTCGACCGACTTGGCGGGTTCGTAGAAATCATTGATGGCTACGAATTCGACGCGGCGTCCCTGCACCGACTGGTTAGACAGCGCCGCCTCGATCCCTTGTTTCATCGCCAGGCCGTTACTCTTGCTATCCCCTTCCAAGGGCATATTGGCGCCGACGCGGATTGTTTTATCGGTAACGCCCGTGGCTTGGGCCCAACTCCAGGACGCGGTCGCGCACAAGCTCAGCAGCAGACCGAAGGCCATTCCGCCTTTTAGGCGCCGCCAGCCCGCCGCCGCGCCACCGGTGTCATTGGAGTCGTGTCGAGTACGCATGCGTGGTATCTCCTCAAAATTATCTTGCAATCATATTTTCGAGCGCGCGGGGTTCGATCACCGCAAAACCATTACCCTGCAACAATGTCAGCAACACGAAATCGGAACCTTGATTGTCGGTGGTGAAGTCCACCTTGACGCCGCCGATGTCATAGGGCGGGCGCCGCGCGGTTTTCAGGAAATTTCCCCGGGTCAGCGGCCCCTCAATCGTCTGCATGATCGTCAGGAACAGCTTGCCAACTTTCAAGCGATACGGCTTTGGCGGAGTCTATAGAAATCATTGGTTTCGACAAACTCGATGGCGCGTTTCTGCACCATTTGGCCAGCCAGCGCCGCATCCATCCCTTGTTTCACCGACAGGGCCGTAAACGTTGTAATCCCCTTCCAAGGGGATGGTGGCCCCAATGCGGATAGTTTTATCGGTGACGCCGGCTTCCTGGGCCTGGCTCCAAGGTGCGATCGCGCACAAACTCAGCAGCAGACCCAGCGCCATTCCACCCTTGAGGCGCCGCCTACCCACCGTCGCGCGGGCGGCGCCGTTGAAATTATGTTGTGTGCGCATGCGCGATACCTCCCTGGGGTTATCTCGCTAATCAACTCAAAATTCGGCGTGGTATTTTTCTGATTTGGAATGAGTTGGATAAACACTCCGAATTCCTCTCTCCGTTCCCTGGAAATATCCCTGCGATGATTATCAATCGACGCCAGTCATACGCTCACCGAGCGCTCCAAAGAAGCCGTGGTGATCAAATTCCAGCCAGACAGCGTTATCCTGCATATAGGCTTTAGCGACATAAGGTCGTAAGGCCACCGGCAGCGGTGGTAACCGGGACAGGGCATTATGAGTTGCCGCCAGTTGGGGCAATCCGTCAATCATGATACCCACCGCCTTGTCGCCTCTACCTAGAATCAACAAGCGGCGCTTGTCCTGAGCAGCGGCGCCTTCCAGTTCCAATAGTGGTTTCATGTCGAATACCGGCACCAGGTTGCCACGCAGGTTGACCAACCCCAGCAACCATATTGGCGCCTTGGGTAGCGGATAAACCGGGGCCCGTTCCAGCACTTCACTGCTGATGTCCTGGCCGATTAACAAGCCAATGTCGCCTATCTGAAAACCATAGCGCGCACGCTGGCGCTCGACGGGGGCAATCCCGGCTGCTATGCCACGCGGCGGCTTGAACCGATTGAGCGCCGCGCTGGGGCTGAGCCAGCGCCGAGGAGTTTTCCCGGACTTGTTATTCATCATGGGGGGTCAGGCAAGGGTTTTACAGGAACGCCTTCATCTGATCGATGATGGAGTCTGCCGCGTAGGGCTTGGTGACAAAAGCCTTACCACCCTGCATTTGCGCCCAGAGTCGATCGGCTTTCTGGTTTTTACTGGTGACGAACACGATTGGGATATCTTTGGTTTCGCTTTCGCTGCTCAACAATCGGCAGGCGGCGTAACCATCCATGTCCGGCATGATAATATCCATGAAAATCAAATCAGGTTTTTCCGCCTTGGCTTTATCGATTGCTTCCTTGCCACTGGTCGCGGTGACCACGATACAGCCCGCCTCGGTCACGATATGCTTAATATTTGCCAGATCCGCAGGAGAATCATCAACCAACAGTATTTTTCGAATGGACACGTACTATCTCCTTAACTCGACAAGTTATACCATTTAGTTCTTCATGGCGTGGGTCAAGCCGGGGCCGATATAAATCTAAACTAGATTTACAAAAGCGCAGCGCTGGCTTCACACCGGATCGGCTAGCGGAAACCCACCATGAGAGACCCATTCCACAAAAAATTCAAAAAACTCACCGTAGTAGTTTTCTACAGGCATTGAGCTTTTTATGATCTAACTGACTTTGCTCACCCCTCCGTAATATTTTGATTATTTTCGCGTTAATTTTCATGCCAACAAAGGTTGCAAAACATAATAAATTTAAAAATCAATATGTTATTTGAGATGAGGTGCGCAATCACGGAGCTAATGCTACATGTCTAAATCTCGCTATTGTTTCAAACAGGCTACGAAAGCTTTAGATATTTTTTGACGACTTTTTGGAATGAGGATTGCTTAACCGGTTTAGTCAGATAGGTATCACACCCGGCCAGCGCGCCTTTAATTCGGTCAAAC
>JAJHPN010000331.1 GCA_020890855.1 Candidatus Contendibacter sp.
GTGTAGAGCGTGGTGGTCTTGCCGGAACCGGTCGGGCCAGTCACCAGCAGAATACCGTGTGGCATCTCCAGCACGGTGCGGAACCGCACCAGGGTGCGCGGGCTGAACCCCAGCACTGAAAAGTCCAGCACCACGCTGGCTTTGTCGAGAATCCGCATCACCACGCTTTCGCCCCACAGGGTCGGCACCGTGGACACGCGCAGATCGATCTCCTTGCCCTGCGCCCGCAACTGAATCCGTCCATCCTGGGGCAGGCGGCGTTCGGCAATGTTGAGTTTGGACATGATCTTGATGCGGGAGATGACTGCCGCCGACAGCCGCGAGGGTGGCGATTCGACTTCGCGCAGCACCCCGTCCACCCGATAACGCACCTTGAGCCGATTTTCAAACGGCTCGATGTGGATGTCCGAGGCCCGCGACTCAACAGCGCGGGCGATCATCAGGTTGACCAAGCGGATGACCGGCGCTTCGCTGGCCAAATCCTTCAGATGTTGAATCTGTTCTTCGTCAGTCAGATTGTCGGCCAGGCCGATGGCATCGACGATCTGACCCATTGCCGACCGGCCACTGCCGTACAACCGCTCAAAAGCAATTTCAAGTTCGGTGGGAATAGCGACCTGCGGCAGGATGGGTTTGCCGGTCGCCAGTCGCAGCGCCCCCAGCACATAGTCATCCGCAGGATTGGCCAGCGCCACGATGAGTCCCTGTTCGCTGTCCGCCAGGGGAATGGCGCGGGCCTCCTTGAGAAAGCGCGACGAAATGGCGCCGTTGGTCACCGGCGTTTCGGGATAATCGGCGGGCTTGACCAGCGGCAGGTTCATCTCGGCGACCAGCGCTTCCGCCAGATCGCGTTCTGACACCAGACCGAGCTTGACCAGCAGGGTGTCCAGACTCTCGCCTGTACCATCCTGCACCCGCCGGGCGCGTTGCAGGTCAGCATCGGTCAGCTTCTGGTGTGCAACCAGTAATTCACCAAGATCAACAGACATCAGAGGCCAGAGGTCGGAGGGGTCAGAGGGTTAGAAGCTCATCTTTCCGCGTGTTCCGTGAATAACGGCTTAAGGATTCGCCAGCATCATTCTCAGCCCTTCCCGCCACGAACGTGGTTGAAGGCCGAAGCGAGAGACCAGTTTTTCACAGTCCAGCACGGAATTAAGAGGACGAGCAGCAGGGGTCGGGTAATCGACAGTGGCGATGGGCGTGACGGTTCGGACGCGCAGCGCTTCATGATGGCGGGCTTCTTCCACAATCGCTTCGGTGAAGCCGTGCCAAGTGGTCGCCGGTTGGCCGCAATAGTGGTAAACGCCCCACGCTTGTTGGGCATCCAGTTCAGCGGTGCGCTCCGCCAGCTCCAGCAGCGCATCGGCGATGTCGCCGGCGTAGGTCGGGCAACCGTATTGATCCGCGACGATTCGCAGTTCTTCCCGTTCCCGCGCCAGCCGCAAAATTGTTTTCACAAAGTTATGGCCGTGAATCCCGAAGACCCAGCTCACCCGCAAAATCAGATGCCGAGGCAATAACCGGCCGATTGCTTCATCACCGGCCAGCTTGCTTGCGCCGTACACGCCCAACGGCGCGACCGGATCCTCTTCACGGTATGGGCCGGGTTTGCGCCCGTCATAGACATAATCAGTAGAAATATGCAACAACGGGATATTCAGGCGATTGCAGGCGGTTGCCAGATGGGCGGGACCATCCCGGTTGGCGGCAAAAGCCCGCTCCGGCTCCTGTTCCGCTTTATCCACAGCGGTATAGGCTGCCGCGTTGATCACCACATCTGCGCCGCTGACGTTCAACGCATGATCCACGGCTTCCGTATCGGTAATATCCAGTTCGGCCAGATCCCAGGCCAATACTTCATAACCAAGGCCGGGAGCGCGGCGGACCAATTCTGATCCGACCTGGCCTTGAGCGCCGATGATGACAATTTGCATCGCTCAACCCTCGTAAACCGGCAAATCTTCGGAACGCTGCGCCGCCAGCCGCTGGTTCTGCTGATCCTTGCCCGACAGCGCTACCTCCCGCAACGGCCAGTCAATGCCAATGGCCGGATCATTCCAGGCGATGCCGCGCTCCGACTGCGGGTGATAGTAGTCAGTGCATTTGTAGAAGAAGTCCGCTTCGTCGGACAGTACGCAGAAACCGTGAGCGAAACCGGGCGGAATGTACAGTTGCCGGTGATCGACATCGTCCAGCACGCAACCATACCAGCGCCCGAACTGCGGTGAACCCCGGCGAATATCCACCGCCACATCGAACACCGCGCCCCGCGTCACCCAGACCAACTTGCCCTGCGGCTGGATCAGTTGATAATGCAGGCCGCGCAACACCCCGCGCCGGGAACGGGACTGGTTATCCTGGACGAAACGCTCCGGCAGTCCGGCTTCGGCATAACGCGCCGCCTGCCAGGTCTCCAGAAAAAAGCCCCGGACATCGCCAAACACCTTCGGCTCCAGCAGCAGCACGCCGGCTAACTCTGTCGCAATGACCTTCACGACACGATCCCTCGCTCCAGCAGTTCCAGCAGATAAGCGCCATAGCCGCTTTTCGCCAGTGGTTGCGCCAGTTGCGCCAAGTGAGCGTCGTCAATAAAGCCCATCCGCCAGGCGACTTCTTCGGGACAGGCGATTTTCAAACCTTGCCGCTGTTCAACGACCTGCATGAAGTTGGCCGCCGCCAGCAACGATTCGTGCGTGCCGGTATCCAGCCAGGCATAGCCGCGCCCCAGCACTTCGACGTTCAACTGACCCCGCTCCAAATACACCTTGTTGAGATCGGTGATCTCCAGCTCACCCCGCGCCGAGGGCCGGATGGTCTTGGCGATGCGGACCACTTCGTTATCGTAAAAATACAGCCCGGTCACGGCATAGTTGGATTTAGGCCGTTGCGGCTTCTCTTCAATATCCATCGCCCGACCCTGGGCGTCAAAACTGACCACGCCGTAGCGCTCCGGGTCACGGACGTAGTAGCCGAACACGGTCGCGCCCCGATCACGGGCGGCGGCGCGGCGCAATACGGCCGATAATCCCTGCCCGTAATAGATATTGTCGCCGAGCATCAGGCAGGCCGGATCGCCGCCAATAAACTGCTCGCCAATCAGGAACGCTTGCGCCAGCCCGTCGGGACTCGGTTGCGCCGCGTAGTGGAAATTGACGCCCCACTGCCGGCCATCGCCCAGCAAGATTTGATAGGCCTCCTGATCGCGGGGCGTGGTGATGATCAGAATATCCCGGATGTTCGCCAGCATCAGCGTGGCGACCGGGTAATAAATCATCGGCTTGTCATAAATCGGCATCAGCTGCTTG
This sequence comes from Candidatus Contendibacter sp., assembly GCA_020890855.1. Classification (GTDB taxonomy): domain Bacteria; phylum Pseudomonadota; class Gammaproteobacteria; order Competibacterales; family Competibacteraceae; genus RXIV01. The sequence goes on from JAJHPN010000331.1 coordinate 3,306, forward strand.
CTGACCGAAACCGTCAACGGATGCAGCCGGGTGCCGGAGCCGCCAGCGAGAATAATGCCCTTGTAGGTCATTGCGTTCAGATCGAAAGTGGGTTACAGGGGCGGGAATCTTAACCGCCAAGACTTTCGCTTGCCTACCTTTTCCGTCATTTCCGCTTTCGCGGGCGGGAGTGACGGAAAGCAAAAGTCTTGACCGCTTTCCCGGAAACCTGAACAGCCGCCTTCGTGGAAGCGCCCGTTTTCCGCCAACGCCGCCGCCATTGAGCTTATGCCGGACGCCGGAGATTGCCGCGCTCGGCGGATGGGCGGGAATGGGCCGATCCGCGCCAACTGGGAGACTGCCCACCGGGACGCGCTGATCGGCCGGCTTCGGAACGGGCCGGAGCAGAACTTCTCGGCTGAGGAGCGCGACCGGGCGCCGGGCCGCGATTGCGCCCGTTCGGGATCGGCTCGGCCTTAATGCGGGGGTCGGGTTCAAAACCAGGCGAGACTTCCCTGGGCAGGGATCGCTTGATGACCTTCTCGATGTCCGCCAGCAGCTTGTGTTCGTCGACGCAGACCAGCGACACCGCAACGCCGGTAGCGCCAGCCCGGCCAGTGCGGCCAATCCGGTGCACGTAGTCCTCCGGGACGTTGGGCAGCTCAAAATTAACCACATGCGGCAAATCGACAATATCGAGACCACGGGCGGCGATGTCGGTCGCGACCAGCACCGGCAACGCGCCGTTCTTGAACTCCGCCAGCGCGTGAGTCCGGGCGGACTGGCTCTTGTTGCCGTGAATCGCCAGCGAGGGAATGCCGCCCCGGGTCAATTGTTCGGATAAACGATTGGCGCCGTGTTTGGTGCGGGTGAACACCAGCACCTGACGCCAGGCATTCTCCCGGATCAGATGAGCCAGCAATTCGCGCTTCCGCTCCCGATCCACCAGATGCACCTGATGGGTCACGGCTTCAGCCGGGGCGTTGCGGCGGGCGACTTCAATCAACGCCGGGCGGTTGAGCAGGCTATCGGCCAGGGTGCGGATTTCATCGGAAGAGGTAGCGGAGAACAGCAGGTTCTGCCGGCGACGGGGTAACAGCGCCAGCACCTTTTTAATGTCGTGGATGAAGCCCATGTCCAGCATCCGATCGGCTTCGTCCAGCACCAGCACTTCAACCTGGGACAGATCGACCGTGCGCTGTCCGGCGTGATCCAGCAGACGGCCTGGGGTGGCGACCAGAATATCCACCCGAC
>JAJHPN010000052.1 GCA_020890855.1 Candidatus Contendibacter sp.
ATGATCGGCGCGACCGTTTTCATATCCACCGGCGGCCGGTAAGCGCACATCGCCTCGCCAAAACCCAGCATCCAGAGATGATCCTGATAAAACTGCTGGCGACCGGTCACGGTGCGCCACGGGATCAATTCATGGACGTTGGTGTAGCCGGCGTTATAGCTGACTTTCTCATCCTCCAGCCCGGACCAGGTCGGCGAGGAGATGATCTTGCGCGGCTGGGCCTGGATGTCGCGGTAGCGGATCTTCTCGTGTTCCTTGGGCAGGGCCAGATGGGTATGGTCACGGCCGGTGATCTTGCTCAGCGCCGCCCAGGCTTTCACCGCGACATGACCGTTGGTCTCCGGGGCCAGCATCATGATCATTTCAGCAGCGTCGATGTCGCTGTTGATGCAGGGTCGGCCTTTGGAAACGCCTTCCTCCTGCACCGTGTAATTCAGCGTCGCCAGCGCCTCGACCTCGTGTCCGGTATTCCAGCTAATGCCCTTGCCGCCATTGCCGAGCTTGTCCAGCAACGGCCCGACCGAGGTGAACTTCTTGTAGGTGTTCGGGTAATCGCGCTCGACCACGATCAGGCTCGGGGCGGTCTTGCCGGGAATCAGGTCGCATTCGCCCCGCTTCCAATCCTTCACGTCCGGCATCGCCAGTTCAGTGGGCGTGTCGTGCTGGGTGGGCAAGGCGACAATGTCCTTCTCTACGCCGAGATGACCGACGCACACCTCCGAGAAGGTTTTGGCGAGACCCTTGAAAATGTCCCAGTCGGTCCGCGACTCCCAGGCCGGATCAACCGCCGCGCTCAGGGGATGAATGAACGGGTGCATGTCGCTGGTGTTGAGGTCGTTTTTCTCGTACCAGGTCGCGGTCGGCAGCACGATGTCGGAATACATGCAGGTGGTGGACATGCGGAAGTCCAGGGTCACCAGCAGATCGAGCTTGCCATGCGCCGCTTCGCGCCACTGCACTTCCAGCGGCTTCTCGCCGCCTTCCTCGCCCAAGTCTTTACCCTGGACACCGTGGGTCGTGCCGAGCAGGTACTTGAGGAAGTACTCGTGGCCCTTGCCGGAAGAACCGAGCAGATTGGAGCGCCACACAAACAGATTGCGTGGGAAATTGACCGGATTATCCGGGTCTGCAAACGCGAAGTTGACCTTGCCGGCCTTCAGCTTTTCCGCCAGATATGCGGCAGGCGCTTGCCCGGTGGCTTCAGCGGCTTTGGCGACGCCCAACGGATTAACATCAAAATGCGGCGCCGTCGGCAACCAGCCCATTCGGGCCGAGCGCACGTTGTAATCAATCTGCGTTCCCTGCCACTGCTGGGGATCGGCCAGCGGCGAAAGAATCTCGGTCATGGCGACCTTTTCGTGCCGCCACTGGCTGGAGTGGATGTAGAAAAACGAGGTGGAGTTCATATGCCGGGGCGGGCGATGCCAATCCAGGGCAAAGGCCAGCGCCGTCCAGCCGGTTTGGGGCCGCAGCTTCTCCTGACCGACGTAATGCGCCCAGCCGCCGCCGCTCTGGCCGACGCAACCGCACATCATCAGCATATTGATAACGCCCCGGTAATTCATGTCCATGTGATACCAGTGGTTCATCGCCGCGCCGATGATGATCATCGACTTGCCGTGGGTTTTGTCGGCGTTTTCGGCGAACTGGCGGGCGACGGTGATGATCTGGGCGCGGGGTACGCCGGTGATTTTTTCCTGCCACGCCGGGGTGTAGGGCGCGTCATCGTCGTAGGTTTTAGCGACGTTGTCGCCGCCCAGGCCTCGATCCAGACCGTATTGGGCCAAGGTCAGGTCATAGACGGTGGCGACCAGCGCCTCGGAACCATTGGCCAGTTTGACCTTCCTGGCCGGGACGTTGCGGACCTGAATCTCGTCGTGGCTGGTGCAGGTAAAGTGCGGGTGTTGGGTCGAACCAAAATAGGGGAAGGCGACCGGAACCACTTGATCCCTGATTTCGTTGACCGACAACCGCAACTGGGTTTCCGCGCCGCTCAGCGCTTCTTTCGGCTCCAGATTCCACTTGCCGACCATGCCGTCTTTCTCGCCCCAGCGGAAGCCGATGGAGCCATTCGGCACGATCAGGTTGCCGCTCTTCTCATCGAAGGCTAGGGTTTTCCACTCGGGGTTGTTCGTCTGGCCGCCGCTATCGCTCAGATCGGAGGCGCGCAGGAACCGTCCGTTGACATAGCGGCCATCTTCACGCGGATCGAGCAGAACCAGCATTGGAAAATCGGTTTTGGTGCGGACATAGTCGTTGAAATATCCTGATTTTCCGTCCAGATGGAATTCGCGCAGGATGACATGGCCCATCGCCATCGCCACGGCGGCGTCGGTGCCCTGTTTGGGATGCAGCCAGAGGTCGGCGAATTTGGAGGCTTCGGAATAATCCGGGCACACTACGACCGTCTTGGTCCCCTTGTAGCGCACCTCGGTCATAAAGTGGGCGTCAGGGGTGCGCGTTTGCGGCACATTGGAACCCCACATCATTAAAAAGGTGGAGTTGTACCAGTCGGCCGATTCCGGCACGTCGGTCTGTTCGCCCCAAATCATTGGACTGGCGGGCGGCAGGTCGCAATACCAGTCATAAAAACTGCCACAAGCGCCGCCAATCAAGGACAGATAACGGGAGCCAGCGGCATAAGAAACCATCGACATCGCCGGGATGGGCGAGAATCCGTAAATTCGATCCGGGCCATATTGTTTAGCGGTGTACACATTGGCGGCGGCAATCAGTGGATTGACTTCTTCCCAAGTAGCGCGAACAAATCCGCCCAGGCCCCGCTGTGTTTTGTATTCAGCCGCTTTGACCGGGTCTTCGACAATAAACGCCCATGCCTCAACCGGGTCTTTTTTGAGTGAGAGCGCATCGCGCCACAGTTTTAACAGCTTGCCGCGAATCATCGGGTATTTCACCCGATTGGCGCTGTACAGATACCAGCTATAGGACGCGCCGCGCTGACAACCGCGTGGCTCATGATTTGGCAGATCGTCGCGGGTGCGCGGGTAATCAGTCTGCTGGGTTTCCCAGGTCACCAGCCCGTTTTTGACATAAATTTTCCAGCTACAGGAACCGGTGCAATTCACTCCGTGGGTTGAGCGCACGATCTTGTCATGCTGCCAGCGGGCGCGATAAGCATCTTCCCAGCCGCGATCTTCATTGGTGACAATGCCGTGATCGCCGGAGAAGGTATCGGTGACTTTCTTAAAAAAATTTAACCGGTCGAGAAAGTGACTCATGGTGATAAACCTCGTTTTAAGCAGCGGCTTCTATCTGTAACCTTGTTTTTCAGCACGGTTTTTCGGCCCCAATGCGGGCGTAGAACCACCAGTTGATAGCGATGTTGAAGGTGTAGAACAGCGCCGCGCCATAAAAAAAGGCATTCGGTGAGCCGGTTGCAGCGAATGACCAGCCAATCAGCATTCCAAAGATGAAGGGGCCAAATGAAGCCATTGCCGCTGTCCAGCCAATCATGCCGCCAGCCCGACGTGGCTCGAAAATCATTGGCATCTGCTTAAAAGTGCTGGCATTGCCGACGCCGCTGAAAAAGAACACGCCTAGCATCAGCCAGACGAATAACGGAAAGTCAGCCATTGAGGTGGGATGGGTATAAAAAGTTACTCCAATCGCGCACGCTAGAAGGCCAATACCTGACCAATGAGTGACAATAGCGCCGCCGAGCTTATCCGAGATCGGGCCGGCCAGCACGCGGGCTGCGGCGCCAACCAGCGGGCCAAGGAAGGCGTAAGCCAGGGGGTCAGGGCCTCCCGGTAAAGCGGTGTAAATCTGTTTGATCATCAGCGGGAAGGTAGCGGCAAAGCCGGAAAATGAACCGAAGGTCATCATGTAGAGCGATGTCATCCAAAAGCCATGCAGATTGCTGAAATGAAAGATGTCCAGTTGCTCGCGGAAATTAGCCCGCACCGGCACCGACTTCAGCATTAGCCAAGCGGCGATAGCAAATACCACTAGGAATGGCACATAAATTAGAGCGGAATTTTGCAGCCAGATAGATTTACTGACTGCACCAGGCGCAGTGGGAACAAAGGTTAGTGGATCGCCCGCCAGCGTCCCAAACAGGGCAAAGCCGATAATCCACGGTGTCACAAACTGCACGACGCTGACGCCAAAATTGCCAATGCCAGCCTGAATTGCCAGTGCGGTGCCTTGCAGGCGTTTTGGAAAAAACAAGCTGGTTGATGGCATGAATGAAGAGAAATTGCCGCCACCGAGTCCGGCTAGAAATGACAGGGTCAATAGAACCCAGTAAGGTGTCGTCGGATCTTGCACTACATAAAACCAGCCGAGCGCTGGAATCAGCAGTGATAGTGTGGAGAAAGTCACGACATGGCGAGTGCCATAAATCGGCACCAGAAAGGTATGAATGGTTCTCAGAATACCGGCAGCCAAGCCAGGCATGGCAGTCAGCCAAAACAGTTGGTTCGCCGAGAGCTTAAAACCGACATTCGGCAAACGCACCACCAGCGCTGACACCACAAACCAGACAATAAAAGCCATCGTCAGATT
>JAJHPN010000406.1 GCA_020890855.1 Candidatus Contendibacter sp.
GTTTGTCAATCAGGCGATGATTCCCGACGTGGCGGCGGTGGGCGCACTGTATGCCGACTGGACCGGTTATGGCGCGGGCATCACCGATTACCTGTCGGTGCCGGATTTGCCGCTGGACACCAGGGGCACCCAGTTTGAATTGCCCGGCGGCTATATCGCCAAGGGCGATCTAGCCAGTTTCAAACCGATCACCACCTATCAGGACGCCTACTTTCGTGACGGGGTCAAAGAAAGCGTCAAGCACGCCTGGTATGAGTACCAGGGCGGCGATAAAGCGCTGCATCCCTACGCCGGCCAAACCAATCCACATCACACCGCATTTCAGGACGACGGCAAGTATTCCTGGGTCAAGGCTCCGACTTTTTACGATCAGCGGGTGCAGGTTGGGCCGCTGGCCAACGTGTTGGCGATGGTCGCCGCCGGCCACGAGCCAACGAAACGCCATCTTACCCGAGTGCTGGACATCGCCAGCAAGGTCGCCGGTTCGCCGATTCCGGTCGCGGCGCTGCATTCGACCATTGGCCGGATCGCCGCCCGGGCGGTGCGCTGCGCGGTGTTGCTGGAATCGTTGCAGAATCAATGGCAATTGCTGATCAACAACATCGCCAAAGGTGATTTTGAGACCTTCAACCGGCCCGTCTTCCCCAAGGGCGAAATTCGCGGCTTCGGCTATCACGAAGCGCCGCGTGGAGTGCTGTCGCATTGGGCGGTGATCGAAAACGGCAAGATCAAAAACTATCAGGCGGTGGTGCCGAGCACCTGGAACGCCGGCCCGCGGGATGACGCCGACGCCTTGGGACCTTACGAGGCGTCGCTGCTCGACAATCCGGTCGCCAATTCCGAACTGCCGCTGGAGGTGTTGCGCACGGTGCATTCCTTTGATCCGTGCCTGGCCTGCGCGATCCATCTGGTCGATGGCGAGCGGCGGCCGATGGTGCAGGTCAAGGCGCTCGGGTGAAGGTGATCGTGCTGGGCCTCGGCAACATCCTGCTGCGCGATGAGGGCGTCGGGGTGCGGGTCGTTGAGGCGCTGGCCCGGCAATGTGTCCTGCCGGCAGACGTCGAAGTAGTGGATGGCGGCACGGTCGGGATGGATTTGCTCGACACCCTGGCCGGTTGCGATCATCTGCTGATTTGCGATGCCGTGAAAATAGGAGCGCCGCCGGGATCGGTGGTGAAACTGGTCGATGGGCAAGTGCCCGCCCTGTTCCAGACCCGTTATTCGCCCCATCAACTCGGCCTGTCGGAGGTGTTGGCGACGCTGACGCTCACCGATGAAGCCCCGGCGGTGGTGACCCTGATCGGCATTGTTCCCGCTGACCTGGAATTAGGCATCGACCTGTCGCCCCCGGTCGCCGCGGCGATTCAACCGGCGCTTGAGCAGTTGGCGGCGACCTTGGCCGAACTGGGTTTGCCGCTGACGCCGGTTTACGGAGCCTGACCGTCATGTGCATCGCCATCCCCGCCCGAGTCATCAAAGTGTACGGTCTGAACGCGCTGGTGGAGCGTTACAGTGAACAGTTGGAAGTGAGTCTGCTGTTGCTGGAGGAAACCGTTGCGCCTGGCGATTATCTGATTCTCCAAGCGCGCGCCTGGGCGGTGGAAAAAATCACCGCTGCTCAAGCGCGCGAAGCCTACCGCCTGTTCGACGAACTATTCGCCGCGAATCCGCCAAACGGAGTCAATCCCGCCATCTGGCTGGACGATTGACCGCAGTGATGCCCGGCGGGGCTGGCGAAGGCCGGTTGCAGATTCGGATCGAGATTCATCATGGCGTCATCGGCAAGGTTGCGCTGAGTTCCACCCGTCCGCTCGGACTGCCCGCCGCGCTGGCGGGACGCGAACTGTCCGCCGCGCTGAACCTGTTGCCACGACTGTTCAGTCTGTGCGGCATGGCTCAGACGGTCACCGGTTTGACCGCCGTTGAAACCGCGCTCGGCTTTACCCCCGCCCCGCCCCAAATCGCCGCCCGCCATATTCTGGTGGCCGCTGAAGCCCTTGAACAAACCGCCTGGCAATTGCTGCTGGAAGGGCCGCGCTGCATCGGCGTCACCCCCGCTTTCGAGCGCCTGAAACGGCTGCGATCCCTCATCGCCGCACTCCGTCCACAACTGTTCCCCGATCCGTCCTGGAACCGGATCGGCGGCGCGCAGTTACAGCCCGATCAGGTCGGACTGGCGGCGACGCTGACCGCAATCGCGGAATGTCTCCAGCCGGCGATTTGGGGCGAACCAGCGCTGGGACAACCGTGGCAAGAGCGGCGGGATTTTGAAGATTGGCTAAGTCGAGCCGCCACGCCGGCAGCGGCGCTGTTGCGGCAGGTGCAGGATTGCGGTCTGGCCAATTTTGGCCGCTGCACGATCCAGCCGTTGCCGACTTTCGACCCACCACGACTGGCGCAGCGGCTGGCGGGTGATGACAGTCAGACGTTTTGCGCCCAGCCTGATTGGGAGGGCGTGGTTCACGAAACCGGCGCTTTGGCCCGGCGGTGGAATGAGCCGCTGATCACCGCGCTCCGCACCGATCACGGGAATGGGCTGCTCACCCGATGGGCGGCGCGGGCGCTGGAAAGCCACGCGCTGCTGGCCGAGTTGCGCGAGGGGTTGCATACGATCGTGGCGCAGCCGGGCGCAGCGGTGGGCGCTACCGCGACTGGCGCCGGATTAGGCGTGGTGGAATGCGCCAGAGGCCGCTTGGCGCATTGGGTGGCGGTGGCGGCGGGACGAGTGAGTCAATACCGGATTTTGGCGCCGACCGAATGGAACTTTCACCCGGACGGGCCATTGACCCAGGGGTTGATCGAAACCCGAATCGGGCAACCGGCGCTGATTCAGCATGCCGCCACTCTGCTGGTCGCTGCGCTCGATCCCTGCGTCGGTTTCGATCTCCATGTCAGGCAGTCCCCATCACTTTCTTAGTTCCATCTGAGTTGATTGAAGAGTGATAGCGAATCATCAAAATTTATTGCATTGCACCATTTTTTTGCTATAATCAATTTTAAGTTTGGCGTTGCACTGGATGCTGAATGAAATCAGGTTTCGTAAAATGAATCACTTGGAGGGCGCGACTGCTCTTCGTCCCAAAAGGATGGGGTTTCGCCGCGTTAAATGAGATGAAAGAATTGATCAAGGTCGCCGCGTTTTCGATGCTGGTTCTGATGTTATCGCCATTATTAGGGTTCTGGATTGTGGCGCTGGTTGGCGCGGGTTTAGTGCTGCTGCCGGTCGGCGCAGTAGTTTCGACCGTATTCCCCAATGCCCGGAAGCGGATTGAAGACAGTTTATTGCACGTCAAAGCGCCGTTGCCTGTAGCTTGAAGCTGATATTATCTAATTGATTTTAAATTTTAATTAACAAAAAAGCCCGGCGTCGTCCGGGCTTTTTTGCGCCTGATCATCACGCGCTGGCGGCGACGCTACGGCGCAGCGAGATGCGGAGGCGGCGGCGACAGCAAGCCGGTCGGAAAATGCTCCAGCGCCCCCGGATGATCCTGAAATGGGGCATGGCGGTCGGCCTGACTGGGATGGCGGGTGTAGCGAGCCTCGGTGAAGAGGCTCAAATCGCTCAGGCCCAGCTCCTGAACCAGCGTCTGACTGGCGGTTCGATCCACCGTCCAGGAACGCCAGACGGCATTCACGAACGTCAGCCCGAACAGCAGCAGCAGGATCGCCAGCAGGGTCAGGGCGGCGTCCGCGTTTCGCGGCGGCGTCATTCCGGGTCGTCCGCCAGTTCTGGCTTGGTGTGGTAGCCGCGTGGGGTGTAGACCCACTGACCTGTCCGTCGGGTTTCACTGTTGCCGACCATCACCAGCGACAACATGTTCAGCGGTTCCGGGTCCAGTTCGCCAAGAGTGGTCACGGTGATCTGCTCACCCTTGCGAGTGACGTTGAAAGCAACGATCACGGGGGTATCCGGCAAGCGATAGCGCAACAGGATTTGCCGGGCCTCCAGCAGTTGCCAGGATCGTTTGTTGGAGACGGCATTGTAGAGCGCCACTGCAAAATCGCCTTGTCCAGCCAGATCAATCCGCCTGGCGATCAAATCCCACGGGGTCAACAGATCAGAAAGGGAAATTACACAAAAATCATGGGCGAGCGGCGCTCCCACTCGCGCCGCCGCCGCCTGCATTGCCGAAATGCCAGGGATCACTTCGATCTCGACTGCCGCCCATTCCAGTTTTGGCTTGCGGGCCAGCAATTCAAAAACGACGGTCGCCATCCCGTAAATGCCGGCGTCGCCGCTGGAAATCAGCGCGGTCGTCCGACCGCTGGCCGCCAGGTCCAAGGCCAGCGCGGCGCGAGCCAGTTCTTCCCCCATCGGAGTTTTGTGGCGAGTCTTGCCCTCGGCCAGCGGTCCCAGCAAGTTGAGGTATAGGCCATGTCCGGCTAAATCGCTGCATGACGCCAGCGCGGTCTGAGCGGCGGGACTGAGATGCTCCAAGCCGCCAGGGCCGGAACCAATAATGTAAAGGCGTTGCATGGGAACCTTGGCGTGATGAGGTGGATTGCTCCAGTAAAGAGCAGGATTGGCTAAGGAACAAGCTCTGGAGAGCCTGGGCGATTTCCTGAAAAAGTCATACTGGTCGGTAAGATCTCTGATTTTCAACAAGCGAATCCGACAAGTGGGTCGGATCGTTTTTAGCTACTCCGGCAGGCTGAAAGCCGTCCTGCCTTTCTGAGTGCGAATACAGCGCAAACTGCCCGAGAATTTTTGTGCGATTGCGCCATGCGAAAAATTTTTCTACATCCCTACTCAACTGCTCTCTTAATGCTACAATTTACCTTGTTTAAACCTGATCAACGGACTGGATTGATTCATGAAGTCCGTTGCGACTTGAATCCGCCTTAGCGGAATACGCTGTGCCTCCAAGCAATCTATCGGCCACTGCCTATTGGCCGAGCGAGGTAAAGTTCCATGTTCAGCGTTTTACAGCAAATCGCCCAGCAGTTTGAAACCATCAATCCTGACAAAGCCAGGGAACTGCGCCGAATTGACGCCGTTTATACCGATTTTGGCCTGAGCGATGGCGCGGTTGACAGTGATGGCGGGGATGACCCAGCCTATCGCCTTCTGCACTACCTGCCGCGCATGGCGCGGATGAAGAACTTCCGGCTCTACCGAATCGGCGTCGGCGAACAAAGCAGCGGCGGCTACGCCCATCAGGCGGTCGCCTTGCTGGAAGCCGGCCATCTACCTACGCCGGGCAACGCTCTGGCGGTGCTGGACCCCGTCGGCATCAATGCCCCGCCCCCCGCCTCCCGCGATGGTTCGCACCAATACTTTTTTGAAGTCTGGCAAACCTTGCAACACCATTATGGACACGGTTGCGCGTTGCTTCACGATGGCCATCCGGCGCGGGTCGCGCTCTGAACGATACCACGTCAGCGACTTGTCCTGGCGGAACAACCGCAACCGGGTGGCTAAGCCGGGCGGGTTGTTGACGGTGATTTCGCCGCCGCCTCAAAACTTCCGCTAAAATTGTGGGTGGCGGAGCACTGCAAACCGGCGATTCGCCGAACCTGAACGTCAATTCATCGACGCTTGATCCGGAATTAACAAGGAGCAAAGCAATGAGCAAAGGCGTGGACATCAAGAAAGAAGCTAAAAAGAAACCGGCCAAGACCATGAAGGAAAAGAAAGCCGAAAAGAAAGCCAAGAAAGAAACCAAGGGCTGAACGCCGGTTGCTGATAGAGAAAAAGGCGCTGATGGCGCGTGACCGGTTCAGTCGCCATTGATCTGAAATCGTAACCGCGCCCGCACCAGCGCCCCGCCCAGTGGGCTTTGTCCGATATCCAACTGGCCATAATAAACTTCCTCCACCAGATCCCGCACCACCGCCAGCCCGATGCCGTGGCCGGCGACTGTGGGATCGGCCCGCTGGCCGCGATTCAGCAGCAGCGGCGCCTGATCGGCAGGAATACCCGGACCATCGTCCTCGACTTCCACCATCAGCGCCGTTCGCCCACCGTGATCAGCCGGGTAAGCCCGCACCGCCACTCGCCGCCGGCACCACTTGCAGGCGTTGTCGGCCAGATTGCCAAGAATTTCCAGCAAATCGCCTTCGTCGCCGTAGAACATCGTTTCTGGCGCGACCTCGCAACTCAGATGCAGCGCCCGATCGGCATAGACCTTGGCCAGCGAATCCAGAATCTTGCGGGCAATCGGCGCTACCGGCAACGGAACGCTGAGCGCGATGCGTCCGGAAGCGGCCGCCCGCTGCAACTGATAGTCCACCGTGCGGTTCATCCGCTCGACCTGATCGGCCAAAGTCTGGCGCAATTCCCCCACATCGACATCGTGCTCCAGCGCTCCGCGCAGCACCGCCAGCGGCGTTTTCAGACTATGGGCCAAATCGCCCAGCGCATTTCGGTAGCGCTCGAGATGGGCGCGGCCCTGGCGGAGCAGCGCATTCAGATTGGCGGTCAGCGGTTGTAACTCTTCCGGATAGTCATTAGCGAGTTCAGTGCGCTGGCCGGCTTCAATGGCGGTCACTTCGGCGACCACCCGCCGCAGCGGTTTCAGGCTCCAGCGCAGGATCAGACCTTGCGCCGCCAGCAGCACCACGCTGGCCGCCAGCAGCCAGCCCCACAAACTGCGCCGAAAACTCCAGAGTTGATCGCGAAAATCGGCCTGGGTTTCAGCGACCCGGAAGGTGTAGAGCCGGTACTGATTGGGGGCGATTTCCCAACTGACCGTAAACGCCAGCATGAACAGCGGCGTGGCGTCGGCTGATTCCAACGCCGCAAACTGGGTGTCGCCAGGATTACGGACGGCCGGGAAGAACGGTAGCGCCAGCCCCAGCAACGACGGTGAATGCCACACCAGCGCGCCCTGACTGTCCATCACATCAGCGTACAGTCCCGAATCCGGGGTGGAGAAACGGGCTTCGGGCAACGCCTGCGGCAAGGTCAGGCGATTGAAGGCGTCCACATTCACCGCGCCCAGCAGCATGTAGACCTGGACTTGCAGCCGGTCTTGCACCGCTTCCACCGCGCTGTCGCGGAATGCCCGATCCAGGGTCAGGCCGGTCAGGCCAAGAAAGGCGGCCAGCACGATGCTGGCGGCGACCAGCAAACGACGATTGAGGGAACCCACCGGCGTTCAGGTCACCGAGCGTTCCAGACGAATCCGGTAGCCGCGCCCCCGCAGGGTTTCGATCGGGTTCAGCGTGCGATCGGGATCGAGTTTGCGGCGCAACCGGCCAACCAGCACTTCCAGCACGTTGCTGTCGCGATCTTCATCTTCCTGATAGAGGTGTTCGGTCAGCTCGGTTTTGGAAATGACCATGCCGGCCCGCAGCATCAGGTATTCCAGCAGTTTGTATTCGTAAGCGGTCAGCTCCACCTGTTGGCCGGTGAGGGTGACCTGTTGTGAGCCGGTATCCAAGGCGATGGGGCCGCAGGCCAGCACCGCCTGGGTCCAGCCGCCGGTGCGGCGAATCAGCGCCCGCAGCCGCGCCAAGAGCTCTTCGGTATGGAACGGTTTGACCAGATAATCGTCGGCTCCGGCTTCCAACCCCTCGACCTTGTCCTGCCAGCGACCACGGGCGGTCAGAATCAGGATCGGGAATTTGCGGCCTGCGCTCCGCCAGCGCCGGATCACCTCGATCCCCGGCAGATCCGGCAGGCCAAGATCGACAATCGCGGCATCCAGCGGGTATTCCTGGCCGAGATACAGGCCGGTGCGGCCATCAGCGGCGGCGTCCACCGCGTAGCCCTGCTCGCGCAACTGGGTAACGACCTGTTCCCGCAACGGGGCTTCATCTTCGATGATCAAAATACGCATGGTCAGGCGTCCGGTCAGAAAACAGTATGGTGTCAATCCCGCATCTTGCCGCTGGCGGGGTCAAAATGCAGGCTCCGCACCCGGCCGCCCGGCTCCAGAATCCGCACCCGATAGCCGGGCTGGCCGTTCTGATCGGCGTCCTGCACACCCAGCACCCGGCCCCCCGTCGCCTCGCGGGCGGCGCTGGCGGCCCGATCGGGATCAGCGAACTGCCGGGGCGGTGGCGGCGGCGCATAATCGCCCCCCCGGGGTTGACGCCCGGACTGCGCTTCGGCGCCGGCGGCGACCAGCAAACCCGCCAGCGCCACCGCTATCATGCGCCGTAATTGCTGCAAGCTGTCGGACATGTGGGTAACTTCTATTGGAGTGGAATGAGCTTGAAGACTAGTGATTTAAGCATGAATCCGCCCTGAATCGCGGCGCATTCCATGGCGTTCAATCGTGAGCGGAGATTCAGTAGGGATTCAGCCGGCGACTCATAGGCTGAACGGCAGGATCAAGAACTAACCATCGCGGATCAATGATGACCAACCAGGAGCAGCGGCAATGACAAGCAAATGGCAGGCGGGATTGATAGCGGCGCTGATGCTGCTGGGTCCGGGCGCAGTCTGGGCCCAGCGGTATAATACCGGCAATCTGGAAGTTGATGTGGTGGACGACCGGGGCCGGACGCTGCCGGAATACCCGGTGCGAGGCGAGAGCCGGGGAGCCGTCTATAAGGCTTATCTGGAAGCGACCAAGGGCCGCAACTATTCAGTGCAGATCCGCAACCGCAGCAATGAGCGGATCGGCGTGGTGATTGCGGTGGACGGGCGCAACGTCATCAGCGGCGACCGCTCCAATCTCAGCCCAAACGAACGGATGTATGTGCTGGGGCCGTACCAGCAGGAAAGTTACGAAGGCTGGCGCACCGGCAAAAACCGGGTCAACCGTTTCTACTTCACCGACGAGGGCGATTCCTACGCCGGGGCTTGGGACGATTATTCAGCGATGGGCGTGATCGCCGTCGCGGCGTTCCGGGAGAACGCGCCCGTGCAGCCGTGGAGTCAGGATGGTCCGGGTTATAGCGATCAGCGCGGGTTGCGGCGAGCGCCGTTATCGGCTGAGTCCGCTGCGCCGCCGGCGGGCGCGGCGCCGAGCATGAAGGCGGAGCCCGGCACTGGCTATGGCGCGAGCGAGTGGTCGCCATCGCGCAAGGTGGAGTTTGAAGCAGAACGGCAGCCATTCGCCAGGTTTTTCCTGAAATACGCCTGGCGCGAGACGCTCTGTCAACAGGGGGTGATCGATTGCGGCGGCAGTGTCCGGCCGCCACGCAGCAACCGGTTCTGGGACGAGAACCACTATGCGCCGCCGCCGCCGCGTCCTGACCGCTACAATGGTGAAGACTGGCGCTAAATCTGCGACGATTCGCCCCTCACCCGGCCCGATCCATCGCCCTCCTTGAGCCAAGGGGGGCGATTTTTTTGTCAATGACCTCAGGATATAGCCCATGGCGCGGTGGAATCTGGATGACTGGCGCAGCCTGCGTGAAGCGCTGCTGAATCCACGCGTGGATCCCGAACAACTGGCGGCGGCCATCGGTGTGGCGCGGGAAAAGCAGCCATTACCGGTGCTGTGGCTGATCGGCAAGGCGCAGGCTGGCAAAACTTCGATCATTCGCGCCCTGACCGGCAGTGAAACCGCTGAGATCGGCAATGGCTTCCAGCCTTGCACCCGCACCGCCCGGTTCTACGACTTTCCCGTCGAGGCGCCGGTGGTGCGCTTTCTCGATACCCGGGGTCTGGGTGAAGTGGCCTACGATCCGGGCGAGGATATTCACTACTGCGAAACCCAGGCGCATCTGCTGCTGGCGGTGATGAAAGCGACCGATATTCGCCAGGATGCGGTGTTCGCCGTGTTGCGCCAGGTTCGCAAGCGCCATCCCGAATGGCCGGTTCTGATCGCTCAGACCGGCTTGCATGAAGCCTATCCGCCGGATGCCGACCATCTCCAGCCCTATCCCTACGATCGCGACCCGCTGCCGCTGGCGGTTCCTGTCGATCTGGCGCGGGCGCTGGCTGCACAGCGGGAACAGCTGGGAACGCTGCCCGGTTCCGCGCCGGTGCGCTGGATCGCCATTGATCTGACCCTGCCGGAAGACGGTTGGGCGCCGGCAGATTACGGGCTGGAACCGTTGTGGATGGCGATCAGCGCGGTCTCGACGCTCGGTTTGCGGGCCCGGTTACAAGGCGATCCCGGCGTGCGCGACGCCTACGCCCGCGCCGCCCATCCGCACATTGTCGGTCATGCGCTGATCGCGGCGGGAATCGGCGCGATGCCGCTGGTCGATCTGGTGGGGGTGCCGGCGGTGCAGGCCAAGCTGCTGCACAGTCTGGCGACCCTGTACGGTCAGCGTTGGGATCGGCGGACGGTGGCCGAGTTTTTCGGCCTGCTCGGCGTGGGCATCGGAGTTGGTTACATGGCGCGGCTGCTCGGTCGGGAAGTGATCAAACTGACGCCCTGGTTAGGGCAAACGGTCGGAGCGATGTGGGGGGCCACCGCCAGCAGCCTGACCACCTACGCCCTCGGCAAGTCGGCCGCCTACTACTTCGCCAGCCGCCAGCAGGGCGCTGCGCTGGACCCGGCGACCTTGCGCCAGATTTACGCTGAGGCGCTGACCAGTGGTGCGGGAATTCTGAAACCGCCGCCGGGAGAATCGCAATCATGAAAACCCTGTTCACCCGTTTCGACCGGTTGCGGCTGGCGGCGCTGCTGCTCTGGGCGCTGCCCGTCATCGCGCTGTTGCCGCTGGGCATCCTCTGGCTGTGGCAGAGCAAGGCGCTATCGGGATGGCTGCTGGCGATGGTGGCGTGCAGCGCCGCCGGTTACGGTTTGCAGTACGTGCTGCTGCGCCGGGATCGGCGGTTGCTGGCCGAGGCGGCGACCGCTCCCGATCCGCATTGGCCGGCCAAAGCGGATGCCGCCTGGGCGGCGGTCACCCAACGGGCTGAGGAGGTCAAACCCGAGGATTGGCCGCTGAACGAGGGCGGCCGGCTGTGGACGCTCGGTCAACAGACGCTGGAAACCGTCGCCCGGCATTACCACCCCAAGGTCGAGCGGCCGCTGCTGGAACTGACTGTACCGCACACTCTGCTGATCATCGAACGGGCCAGCCGCGATTTGCGAGTCACGGTCACCGGGCAGATTCCGTTCAGCCATCGCCTGACTATCGGCGATCTGGTGCGGGTCTGGCAGTGGAAGGCGTCTGCGGAACGGCTGTTGAATGTCTATCGGGCCGGGCGGCTGGTCTTTAATCCCGCCGATGCGCTGTTGAGCGAAGCCTGGGGACATTTGCGCGGTCAGGCCTATGGCGCAGCCTGGACGGAAACCCACCGCTGGCTGCTGGGGGAATATATCCGCAAGGTCGGGTATTACGCGATTGAACTGTACAGCGGGCGATTGACCTTGACCGAGAGTCCGTCGGCGGCTGCGCCGGTTGCGACGCCACCGCCGGTCAGCGAACCGCTGCGGATTGTGGTGCTGGGCCGGGCGAATGCGGGTAAATCGAGTCTGATCAATGCGCTGTTTGGCCGATTGACGGCGGCGACCGACGTGTTGCCGGAGACTACGCCCGGTCTGACGCCTTACCGACTGGAGCGGGAAGGGCTGGCGGCGGCCCTGGTTTTCGATACCCCCGGCTACGATAGTGGCGGGTTGAATGAGAAGGCGTTGCTGAAAGCGGCGATCCAGGCGGATTTGATTTTGTGGGTGTGCGCAGCCAACCGGGCCGACCGGCAACTGGATCGGGAACGGCTGGATGCGTTGCGGGGCGAGTTCGCCCAGCGCGCCGATCGTCGTCCGCCGCCGGTCGTGGTCGTCGTCAGCCATATTGATCAGTTGCGTCCACACCGGGAATGGCGACCACCCTACGACTTGCTCAATCCGCAACATCCCAAGGCGATCAACATTCGGGCGGCAGTGGAGGCGGTGGCGGTGGATTTGGCGATTTCTACAGCGGCGGTGATTCCTGTGGGGCTGGCGGAAGGGCGGATTTACAACGTAGCCGATGCGCTGTGGGCAGCGATTCTCGACCGGCAGGATGAGGCGAATCGGGTGCGGTTCCTGCGTTGTCTGGAACAGCGCAAGCAAAAGGAGAACTGGGCGCTGCTGGGCCAGCAACTGGTCAATGCTGGACGGTGGTTGAAGAAAGCGCCTGGACAGTTTAAAAAATGAATGTAATTAATTCGGCGGGGTAACATGGGAGAAAATAGGCGTAATGGGTGGCGATTGGGGTGAAGCGATGGGTGAAAATATCAGTTACATCAGGTGATTTTCAGTAAAGACCCTACAAAAACACAAAGCTTTCCGGCTCGGGCTTTAGCCTGAATTTTTCGATTCTGTGGGCATTTTCTGGCCAACGACCGCTAAACTGGATTTTCGCTCTCCGTCACGCCTGCTGGCGCGGGAGTGACCAATTCAGGGTAACTTGGCGAAAGCCCTTCAATAAAGTTGCCGGCGCATTTCGCGGTTAAAAGAAATAAATAAATTAAAAATCATATAATTATATTTAAATAAGGGCTAAATTATCCGTTTGACGCGGAACACATCATCGACAGGGTTATCCCGCAATAAAAATTGCGGTCTATCGCGTTTGGCCCAATTTCGACTACCCTTAAACGGAAATGCATCGTCGGAACGGGTTACTGTTGGGCAGGCGACCGTTATTGATTGCCGCCGCCATCCGCTACGCCGCACTGGTTGTTCCCCCGTAGATAACGATAACCATCCGTCTGCGCTGTCTGGATGCAGACCGGCGGGAAACTGTTGACTGTCCATTTTTATCCACTGATTACGAACGCCACGAGGTAAGGTTTCATGATTGCTGAGAAACATCTCGACATCCTGCATGAACGTCGCGCCAAGGTGCTGGCCGGCGGCGGCGAGGACAAACTTCAGGAACGTCACGCCAAGGGCCTGCTCGGCGCCCGCGAACGGCTGCTGGCGCTGTTTCAGCCGGACACCTTTCAGGAAATTGGCACCCACGCCAAACATGCCGGCAAGCACTTCGGGCTGGCTGACAAGGAACTGCCTTCGGACGGCGTGATCGTCGGCACCGGCTTTGTGGATGGCCGGCCGGTCGCGGCGTTCAGCCAGGACTTCACCGTGATGGGTGGCACTCTGGGGAAAATGCACGCCAAGAAAATCGTTCAGTCCATGCAAATGGCGCTGAAGATCGGCGTGCCGGTTGTGGCGTTCAAGGATTCCGCCGGCGCGCGAATTCAGGAAGGGGTTGATGCGCTGTCCGGCTATGGTGAGGTGTTCTATCAGAACGTGTTGCTGTCGGGCGTGGTGCCGCAGATCGCGATCATCGCCGGTCCTTGCGCGGGCGGCGCGGCCTACTCGCCGGCGTTGATGGACTACATCATCATGACCCGCAATGACGCCTACATGTTCATCACCGGCCCGGAAGTGATCAAGGCGGTGACCGGGCGCACCACCAGTCTCGATGAAGTCGGCAGCGCCACGATGCACGCCACGGTCAGCGGCAATGTTCATTTCATCGCCGAGGATGACCGCCACGCGGTGCAGATCGCCAAGGCGCTGCTGAGCTATCTGCCGTCCAACAACACCGAAGACCCGCCACACCGGCCCTACCCTGATCTCGATTTGTCGCCGGATGAGGACATCAATACGCTGATTCCAGAAACCTCTTCGGAACCGATGGACGTGCAGCCGATCATCAAGCGGCTGGTGGACAACGGCCAGTTTCTGGAAGTCCACGCCGGCTGGGCGGGCAATATCGTGGTCGGCTTCGCCCGGATACAAGGCATCGTGGTCGGGATTCTCGCCAATCAGTCGATAGTCCGAGCCGGGGCGATGGACATTGACGCTTCCGACAAGGGCGCGCGCTTCATCCGTTTCTGCAACGCCTTCAATGTCCCGCTGGTGACGCTGGTCGATGTGCCCGGCTTCCTGCCCGGTATCGAGCAGGAGCGCGGCGGCATCATTCGCCACGGGGCCAAGATGCTCTACACCTACGCTTCCGCCACGGTGCCGAAGATCACCATCATCCTGCGGAAAGCCTATGGTGGTTCCTATCTGGCGATGTGCGCCCAGGAAATGGGGGCTGACATGGTGTTTGCCTGGCCGACCGCTGAGATTGCGGTGATGGGCGCTGAAGGGGCGGTCAACATCCTCTATCGCAGCGAACTCAAGGAAGCTGAGGATCGCAAGGCCAAAGCGAAGGAACTGGCGGATGAGTATCGAGCCAAATTCGCCTCGCCGTATATGTCGGCCTCACGCGGCTACATTACCGACGTGATCGAACCGGCCGACACCCGCGCCACTATTGCCCTGGCGCTTCGCAAGTTGCTGACCAAACGCGAATTGCGCCCGGCCAAGAAGCATGGCGACATTCCGCTGTGATTCCGCTAAATCCCACGGGAATTGATTGATGAGTACCTACACCACCCTCAACGCTATCCGCGATATCGTCGTGATCTACGGCATCGTGATCGTGGTCTCGATGCTGGTCGCGCTGGTGATTCGCGGCATTGTCGCCGCGCTGTCGCGGCAAGCCGGCAAGGATGCAGTTAAAGCGCCGGCCAAGCCTGCGTCGGTCGCGCCGCAACCAATTCCGACTGGCATCCCGCAGGAGCATCTGGCGGTGATCACCGCCGCCGTGGCGGCCATGCTGGGAGCGCACCGCGTCGTCCGAATCGAAACGCCGGATCGCGGCTTCGGCTGGACGGCTGAGGCTCGCACCGTGCATCACACCTCCCATGCGCCCCGCGCATCGCATTGATTTTCAGTTCCTGACCTCCCTTCCAACCTTTTGCGAGAACTCATCACATGGAGAAGAAATTCCGTATCACCGTCGAGGGCAAGCCCTATGTCGTCACGGTCGAAGACATCACTGCCGACGCCCAGAATATCTATCAGGACACCGCCTCGGCAGTGCTGAGCGCAACTCCGGCGCCGGTGATTGCCGCCCCGGTGGCGGCTGCGCCGGTGTCTGCCGCACCCGCCGCCAGTTCCCCTGGCGCTGCCGGGCCGGGCGATGAAGTCGCGCCATTGGGGGGGGTAGTGCAGACTATTCATGTCAGCGTCGGCCAGATCGTCAACGAGGGCGACAAAGTGGTGTCGCTGGAGGCGATGAAGATGGTGACGCACGTTGTCGCCCGTCGGGGCGGCAAAGTCGTCAGCATCGCGGTTAAACCAGGCGATCCGGTGGACGCTGGGCAGACCTTGCTGACGATCGGCTGAGGCCGGGGAGCGTTCCACTATGGAATCCCTCAATTTTCTTGACCTGTTCCAGGGTATTAACACCCTGGTGCAAGGGTTCTCGACCGATCCCAAGATCGCCTTTGGCCGAATATTCCTGATGGTGCTGGGTGTGGTGCTGCTCTATCTGGGCCGCAAGGGGGTGCTGGAAGCCCTGTTGATGATCCCAATGGGGCTGGGCATGGCGACGGTCAATGCCGGCGTGATGTTCTTTTCGGCCTACGATCCGGCTACCGGGATGAACTTTGCCGCCGGTCATGTGCAGCAATTGCCCGGCACCCTGTTCGTCGCTCCGCTGGCTTCAAATACAGACGCGCTGATGAACATCCTGCAAATCGACTGGTTACAGCCGATTTACACCTTCATGTTCAGTAATGGCTTGATTGCCTGTTTCGTGTTCATGGGCATCGGCACTCTGCTGGATGTGGGTTTCGTGATGGCCCGGCCATTTCAGAGCATGGTCATCGCTCTGTTCGCTGAGCTGGGGACGGTGGTGGTGTTCCCGATTGCGGTGGCGATGGGCCTGAATCCCGGCCAGGCGGCAGCGGTGGCGACGATCGGCGGCGCTGATGGACCGATGGTGCTGTTTACCTCGCTGCAACTGGCGCGGGAGCTGTTCGTGCCGATTACAGTCGTGGCTTATCTCTATCTGGGATTGACCTACGGCGGTTATCCGTACCTGATCAAGCTGCTGATTCCAGCCAAGCTGCGGGCGTTGCCGATGCCGGTGGAAAAGTCCCGGACCATTACCTCGAATGAGAAGCTGATCTTTGCGGTGATCGCCTGCATCCTGCTCAGTCTGCTGTTCCCGGTCGCTTCGCCGTTGTTGCTGTCGCTGTTTGTGGGCGTGGTCATTCGGGAAAGCAATCTGCCCAACTTCTATGAGCTGTTTTCCAACACCGTGCTGTACGGCTCGACCTTCTTTCTGGGGTTGTTGCTGGGCGTGTTGTGTGAGGCGAACACCATCCTGAATCCGGTGGTGCTGAAACTGCTGGTGCTGGGGATTCTGGCGCTGCTGATTTCCGGGATTGGCGGGATTTTGGGCGGCTATGCGATGTATTTCTGGTCGGGTAAAAAATACAACCCGGTGATCGGCATTGCCGGTGTCAGTTGCGTACCGACGACCGCCAAGGTCGCGCAGAAATCGGTAGGGCCGGGGGTCATCATCCTGCCCCACGCGCTGGGCGCTAACATCAGTGGCGTTATCACCAGCGCCATCTTTGCCGCAACCTTAATTGCTTTCCTGCTCCCGATGATGCAGAGAGGCTAGTTTCACTTCACCCGGCGGGCGGCAGCGGATGCGGCCCGTCGGTTCTCCGCAGTACCCATTAAGTATCCCCACGCTCCGTTGTTTTTCCCACACAGAACGATTGATCGCGGCACTACAGAGAACCTGTATCCCGTATCCCGAAGTCAGTTTGGATCGGCGGAAATAGCAACAGGCTGCATGATAAGTTCGCGGCTAATCAATTAAATGAGCAAAGTCATTAATTGTACTGTTGATGACCCTACCCGATTCAATCACCGCATTCATCGCTACCTGGCGATGACAGCATTCTGGCAGACTGAGGTACTCGTTCAGACCACGTCTTTAGAGGCGGAATGAACGGATACATGAAAACGAGCGTCTGGATTGCCCCCTGAACTACAGAATTACAGATAGCGCATTTCCAGATAAACCATGCTGATTGCAATAGACAGCAGCATGAGCGGGAAGGCAACCAGGGTGTAGCGGATGAAGCGGATCGGCTGGCCAGCGCGTTCGGCGAAACCGGCGACCACCAGATTAGCGCTGGCTCCGACCAGCGTACCGTTGCCGCCCAGACAGGCGCCCAGTGACAACGCCCACCACAACGGCATCAATCCTTCCGGGCCGCCGAATTGGGGGGCCATGGCTTTGATTAACGGGATCATGGTGGCGACGAAGGGAATGTTATCGACAACCGCTGACAGGACGGCTGAAGACCAGAGAATAACCATCGCCGTCGCATTCAAGTCGCCACCGGTCAGCGCCAGCATTTTGTCGGCCAGCAGTCTGAGCAGACCGGTGCTGTCCAAGCCATGAACGACGATGAACAGGCCCACGAAAAAGAAAATGGTGATCCATTCCACTTCATTGAAGGCTTCCAGAACGTGCTTGCTCTGATGTTCTGGATCGTGACCGAAGTTGGCCAGCAGCAATAGCACTGCCGCACCGGTCATTGCCACCGTCGCTGCTTCCAATCCCAGGTAATGAGCCAGCATAAACCCGGCAATCACCGCGCCGATGACGCTCAGGCTTTGCTTGAGCAACCGTACATCGGTAATGGCGTCGAATTCATTGAACTCCATGACCCGTTGCCGATCTTCTGGCGCAGCCCGGAGGTGCCGGCCCCAGATGAAATAGATCGGCGCCAGGGTCACCGCCAT
The DNA here is from genome assembly GCA_020890855.1 of Candidatus Contendibacter sp. Taxonomy (GTDB): domain Bacteria; phylum Pseudomonadota; class Gammaproteobacteria; order Competibacterales; family Competibacteraceae; genus RXIV01. The sequence continues at coordinate 17,457 of JAJHPN010000406.1, forward strand.
AACCACCAGCACAATCGGCGTCAGGTTGTAGGCAAAGTCGTTAAAGGTCAGGCCAGTAGCCGAACCGATCATAATGTTGGGTGGATCGCCGATCAGGGTGGCAGTCCCGCCAATATTGGAGGCGAAAATCAGGGCGAACAGGTAAGGGTATGCTTTTACCCGGAGCTCTTCGGTGATTAGCAAGGTCACCGGCGCCACCAGCAGCACCGTGGTGACGTTATCGAGCAATGCTGAGGCAACGGCCGTCACCAGCGACAGCATGACCAGCACCCCCCAAGGCTGGGCCTGGACCTTTTTCGCCGACCAGATTGCCATAAACTGGAAAACGCCGGACTGGCGAGTGACCGCCACGATGACCATCATGCCGATCAGCAGACCAATGGTATTGAAATCAATCCCGCGAATCGCGGCTTCCTGATTCAGAATGCCTAACCCGATCATCAACCCTGCTGCGACCAGAGCCACGATGGCGCGATTGATCTTCTCGCTCATGATCACCGCATAGGTGATCACGAATAACAAGGTCGCCAGCCACATGGACCCCGAGAATGCTATATCTTCAGAACTATGCATCGTATTAGTTTCTCCCCAATAGTGTGTGTAAAACATCCCGTGAAGACCGATTCGTCGCCAGGATGCTGGTTGCCGACAACTTGCATCGTCCCATGTCGCCAACTACCACAGCAAGCCGGCCTGATCCGCCTTGACCGTTCCGCCCCGTTCCGCCCACAGCGCGGCATAACGCGGCCGCTCCTCCGGCTCCACCACCACCGCATCGGTCAGAAACCAGGTTCCCGGCATCTGGCCCGGATCATGGCCCGACCATTCACCAAGCGGCTTGAGGGTTATCGCGCCATCCGCCGCCCGGATCACGGCCCAGTCGCCGCCCATATACTCATCCGCCGCTGCGCAGATCAGCAACACCCGCTCGCTGACCTTGCCGGAATCATCATCTTCAATCCGGATCACCGTCGCGTACAGATAGCGTTCTGCGCCTTCGGCTTGCAGCACATGGCGGATCAGCTTGTCTTTCTGAAACGGCCCCAGGTTCACCCCCTCCAAATCCAGTTCGAACCGCCGCCCATCAGCCATGATCCCAATCACCTGCTTTGGCAGGTGTCCTTCGGCGGCTTGCGCGGCATATTCTTTCAGATAGTCGTGGAATAATTCCGCGCATGTTGTGGTGGTCATCGTTTTGATCCTCAATGCCGTGGATTAGCCATTTCATCTTTAATTTGGAGCAGCCAGCCACTGCGGGTTTAATCCGCCCGTCTTGGATTAATCTGCGATCAGTGCTTGCAACCGCTCCAGCCCGGCCCGTAATGAATCGGAATCATTGGCCCACAGGGTGACATGTCCGACCTTGCGGCCCGGCCGCGGCGCTTTACCGTAAGCATGGTAGTGCGCCCCCGGCGTCGCCAACACCGCCGCCCGTTCTGGTAGATCGCCAATGCCATTGAGCATTGCCGAATAACCGATCGCAGCGGTGGAACCCAACGGCAGGCCGAGTATCGCCCGTAAATGATTCTCAAACTGGCTGGTCGCCGCGCCTTCAATGGTCCAATGTCCGGAATTGTGGACCCGTGGGGCCATTTCATTGGCGATTAAATGGCCGTCCTTGACGAAAAATTCAATCGCCAGCAGCCCGACGTAATTCAGCCGCTCCAACAACCGGCGGGCGTAATCGACCCCTTCCCACTCCAGTTCCGGCGTATCCAGCGGCGCTTGCGACAACCGCAGAATCCCGTCACGGTGCCGATTTTCGACCAGTGGATAGAACGCGGTTTCGCCATTGCGACGGCGCGCCGCCAGGACGGACACTTCCCGATCGAACGCTACAAAGTCCTCCAGAATCAGCGGCGCGGCGCCCAGCGCCTGCCAGGCGGGTTCAAGGTCAGCTGCGGCTTGCAGCACCCGTTGCCCCTTGCCGTCATAGCCCAGCCGCCGGGTTTTCAGCACCGCCGGCAGTCCCACCCGCAGCGCGGCATCGCGTAATTCCTCCAGACTATCGACCGTTGAGAAGGTCGGCGCCGGAATGCCCAGTTCCCAGAACAGGGTCTTTTCCGACAGGCGATCCTGCGCGATCGCCAGCGCTTCCTCGGGGGGATACACCACGGTCTGCTGCGCCAGAATCCGGGCCGCCGCCGCCGGCACATTCTCAAAATCGAAGGTGACGACATCAGCCCATGCCGCCAATGCCGCCAAGTGAA
>JAJHPN010000249.1 GCA_020890855.1 Candidatus Contendibacter sp.
AACCAGAAAGCCCATATTGAAGCGGCGCTGGATCGACTCAGCGCGGGCGGCTCCACCAACGGCGGAGCCGGGATTCAACTCGCCTACAACCTGGCGCGCGAAGGTTTTGTGAAGAATGGCGTCAACCGGGTGATTCTGGCGACTGATGGCGACTTCAACGTCGGCACGGTCAATTTCGAGGCGTTGAAAAACCTGGTGGAAACCCAGCGCAAGAGCGGCGTCGCCCTGACCACGCTCGGCTTCGGAACCGGCAACTACAACGATCGGTTGATGGAGCAACTGGCCGACGCCGGCAACGGCAACTACGCCTACATCGACACCTTGCAGGAAGCCAACAAGGTGCTGGTTGAACAGATGAGCGCCACCCTGTTGACCATCGCCAAGGACGTGAAAATCCAGATTGAATTCAACCCGGCGCTGGTCGAGGAATACCGGCTGATCGGCTACGAAAACCGGGTGCTGAAACGCGAGGACTTCAGCAATGACGCGGTAGACGCCGGGGACATCGGCGCGGGCCACACCGTGACGGCGCTGTACGAGATCGCGCTCAAGGGCGGTGGCGGCGCGCTGACTGAACCGCTGCGCTATGGCAAACCGGCACAAGATGCCACCCCGCATCACGCCGAACTGGCCTTCCTGCGGCTGCGCTACAAACAGCCGGATAGCGACGCCAGTCAATTGCTGGAATGGCCGATCCGCCGTGACCAGGCGCTCAAGGATTGGAATGCGACGAGCGACCGGTTCCGGTTTGCAGCGGCGGTGGCCGGTTTCGGGCAACTGCTGCGCGGCGGCAAGTACACCGGGGCTTTCGGTTATGACCAGGTGCAGGCGCTGGCTCGCACGGCGCGCGGCGAGGATCCTTACGGTTACCGGAGCGAATTCCTGACGCTGGTCGGCCTGGCCAAGGCGCTGACCCCAGGCAAGACTGGAGAGCAGGGGCAGATGATCCGGTAAACCACAACCGGCGACTCCAGCTTCATCCCCCTGCCGGCGCGGCCTGCGCCCACCCGCTCCTCCCCTGACAGCATTGCACTGGCCAATTGCCAGTCTTCGATCTGGGAGGCAGGCAACGGTAAGGCAGTCGGTTCGATCGCGGATGGCATGAGCGTACTCAGTGATCAATCAGGTAAAGATATGCGGTCTCAATGGAGACGGGAGGCGTCATGACCGATGTGGAGCCGGTCATGCGCCGCATCAGCCAGTAGAGCAGCCAGGCGGTCAGACGCTGTCCCCATAGCGGTTGGCGATAGCGACAAATTCGTCAAAGTCGGCAAGAAAAGCGTCGGTGATATCGGGATCGAAATGGCGGCCACGACCGGCGGCGATGATGTCGCGGGCCTGGGCGAAGGGTAACGCCGGCTTGTAGACCCGCGCCGAGATCAGGGCGTCAAATACGTCGGCCAGCGCCATGAGCCGGGCGGAAATCGGAATGGCGTCTCCGGCCAGACCATCGGGGTAGCCGCTGCCATCCCATTTCTCTTGATGCCAGTGGGCGATCTCCTTAGCCAGGACCAGGAAGGGCACCGGCCCCTCGACATCGACCTCGGCCTGGGCGATTGCATCAGCGCCCAGCTTGGCGTGGGTTTTCATGATCTCCCACTCTTCGGGAGTGAGCTTGCCGGGCTTGAGCAGGATGTGGTCCGGGATGCCTACCTTGCCGATGTCGTGCAGGGGGGCGGAGCGGGTCAGCAGTTCGATGGTTTGCTCGGTCAGGAACGCGGCGAATCGCGGGTGATCTTTAAGCCGCGTCGCCAGGGTATGGACGTAGTTCTGGGTGCGCAGGATGTGGTTGCCGGTTTCCGGGTCGCGGGTTTCCGCGAGGTGAGCGAGCGCCCGGACGCTGACCCGCTGGATCAGATCGTTCTCGGCCATGCGCCGGGCCACTTCGGCTTCCAGGTAAGTGTTTTGATCCTTAATCCGGTCGCGCGCCTGTTTGGCTTCAAGCTGGGTGCGCACCCGGGCCAGCACCAGGGCAGGTTGGAACGGTTTGCTGATGTAGTCGGCAGCGCCTTGCTCCAGACCCCGTTCTTCGTCCTGGGGATCGTTCAGAGCGGTAAGGAAGATGACCGGGATGGCGTCGGTGGCGGGATCGGCGCGCAGATGAGTCAGGACTTGGTAGCCGTCCATTTCCGGCATCATGATATCCAGCAGGATGAGGGCGGGCTGAGGCGACTGAGCCGCGTAGCGCAGCGCCGCCGCCCCGGAATTAGCCGCTTTCACCTGATAACCGGCGTTGAGCAGCAAGTCACCCAGCATCGCCAAATTTTCAGGCATGTCGTCCACCACCAGGAGGGTGACCGGGAGTTCAACGCCCAAGCGCGGCGCTGCGGGGGGCGTCCGGTTGTTGGTCGTCATCACTCTCGTTTCCTGTTGCCTGCCGGCTGCGTTCGCTATCGGTCCAGGCGCGCGTTCTGCTGTAGCCGACGGTTGATCGGGCTGCTCGGGGAGTTCGGGCAACCATCTGAGCAAGGTCGCGTAGAGCGTATCTGGATCGACCGGCTTGGCCACGAAGTCGTTCATTCCGGCGGCCAGGCACTGATGCCGATCCTCGGCGAAGGCGTTGGCGGTCAAAGCCAGGATCGGCGTCTGCTCCCGACCCGGCAGGGCGCGGATCGCCCGGGCGGCGTCCAGACCGTCCATCACCGGCATCTGCACGTCCACCAGGATCAGGTCGTAAGGAGTGGCGCCGGCTTTGGCGATCGCTTCCTGACCGTCTGCGGCGGTGTCTACGCTGAGGCGGACGGCTTGGAGCAGATCCAGGGCGACTTCCCGATTGATGGGGTTATCTTCCGCTAACAGTAATCGCGCACCGGCCGGGCGGCGGCGCAGGGCGCTCTCAGCGCCCGCCGCGCTAACGGGCGGGATAACGGGGCGGATGCCACGCCCTGACGCCAGCCGGGCGGTGAACCAGAAGGTGCTGCCTACCCCGGGTTGGCTGTCCACCCCGACGGCGCCGCCCATCAACTCGGCCAGCCGCCGGGTGATGGCCAGCCCCAGCCCGGTGCCGCCGTATTGGCGGGTGGTGGAGGCGTCGGCTTGTTCAAAAGCGCCGAAAACCCGGGCCTGCTGCTCCGGGGTAAGGCCGATGCCCGTGTCCTGGACTTCAAAGCGCACCTGGAGGTCGTCGCCGCAGGTTTCCAGGAGCCTGGCGCGCAGGGTGATCGCGCCCCGCTCGGTGAACTTGATGGCGTTGCTGGCGTAGCTGAGCAGGGCCTGGCGCAACCGCGTCGCATCGCCCCGCAACCACTGCGGCGCCGCCTCGCAATCTACGATCAGCACGAGGTTTTTGGCCTTGGCCGACTCGGCGATCAGAGAGCGAACATGATCGAATAGGGCGGCGAGGTGGAAATCCGTGCATTCGAGTTCCAGTTTGCCGGCTTCAATCTTGGACAGATCCAGGATGTCATTGATCAAGGTCAGCAGGTGGCGGGCGGCAACCATGATCTGGCCTAGCCGCTCGCTCTGCTCGGGGGTCGGGTTGGCCCGTTGCAGCAGGTGGGTCAGCCCCATGATCACGTTCATCGGAGTGCGAATCTCGTGGCTCATGTTCGCCAGAAAAGTGCTCTTGGCCCGATTGGCCGCCTCGGCCCGCTCCCGTGCTTCGGTCAACTGCACGGTGCGTTCCGCTACCGACTCTTCCAGATGGTGGCGATGCCGATCCAATTCTTTGGCGATCCGCTTCTTTTCGGTAACGTCTTCCTGCACCGCCACATAGTGAGTGATCCGCCCGTCCGGTTGGCGCAGGGGAGTGACGAGAGCGAATTCGACATACTCACCGCCGTCCTTGCGCCGGTTATGAAGCTCGCCCTTCCAAGGCTGACCGCTGGTCAGGGCGTCCCACAGTTTCCGGAAGGTTTCCGGCGGGGTTTTGCCGGATTGCAGGATGCGCGGATTCTGACCGATAACCTCCTCGCGGGTGTAGCCGGTATTGCGAATGAAAGCCTCGTTGACGTATTCGATGTTGGCGTCCAGATCGGTGATGAGAATGCTATCGGGACTCTGTTCGACTGCCAGGGAAAGTTGGCGCAACTGCGTCTCGGCCCGCTTGCGCTCGGTTAGATCCGTCGCCACGACCCCGGTGGTCGCCGCGAAACCCGCCGGCAACGCGTTGAAGGCCAAAAGCAGGTTTGTCGCCGTGTCGTCTGCCGCCCGGCCGGTAATTTCTCCACTGCTGCGTCCGGTCTGCGCAGCATCCAGCAAGGCGTGAAATGTGGCCTGGTCGGACCGATCGATGAAAGATTCCAAAGTCGAACCCACGATGCGATCCAAAGGAGTTTTGAACAGTTCGGCAACGCGATGGTTGCAATACAGAATCAACCCCTCCGCCGATAGCGTGGCCGCTCCTTCGCTCATCTGTTCAATGAGTACGCGATAGGATTGCTCCGCACCCTCGCGGGTGAAGACCTGACGGCTCTGCGGACCATGCACAATCAACATATCCACTTCGCCGTTGCGAATGGCGTGTAACGCATCCTCAGCGGCAGCCAAGCGGGCGCG
>JAJHPN010000423.1 GCA_020890855.1 Candidatus Contendibacter sp.
TGGCTGGCACGAATCATTCTCAACTTTTAACCACACCATGCAAAGAGGTATGAACAATGGCAATTCTGACAGCGAAAACGCTTGAATTTGAAGAAGGAGCTTCATCTGATATTCTGGCTGAGATTGCGCCTAATACCATTCTGATGGTTATTTCAGATGAGGCAGGGAAAAAACAGATTCTCCGGTTGAATACGGACGCAATCAAGGAGAACGAAACAATTCTGCGCAACACCACAACCGGGCTGTGCTATAGACTAGTTAATGGCGTATGGCAGTGGGTTCCCTGCTAGACAGAGTAAAGCCTTGCCCAAGCTCCAAACCTCATGGCGTCTGCCGACCGCAATCGTCGCAATCATTGCCGCCGGCATGACGCTCCTGCTTGGCAAGCTGGCCTTTTTCTCTCTGATTGAACTGAAGGGACTGGACCTGCTCTTCACCCTGCGCGGAACTTTACCGCCTCCCCACCAGATCGTGATTGTCGCCATTGATGAAACCTCAATGGCCGAAATCAAGCACCAATGGCCGTGGCCACGCAGTCTGCACGCCCAGTTAATCCGACAACTTCATAAAGCGGGCGCCAAAGTCATCGGCATTGATATCCTGTTTGCTGAACCCTCTGAGCCAACGGAAGATCAGGCGCTGACCGACGCCTTGCGGGAAACCGGCAACAGTATTCTGGTCAGCGCCTTGGCGGTCGAAAACGATCCGCTCTATCGCTACACGCTGCGGATTGATCCGCTGCCGGCGTTTCGGGATGTGGCGGCGGTCGGCAATCCCCTGATCCGGATTGACGCCGACGGCATCGTGCGTCGCACCCGGATTCTGGCCCCGGACATGCCATCATTTGCCTTGCAGATCGTTAGGCATTATTTGAAAGATTCCGCTACAACGCAGAAAACTGCTCTGGAACTCCAACGATTTAGTCGGAAATTTTTATTGCAAGACGTGCTGATTAATTATCCGGGGCCACCGAAAACGGTCAAAACGATTTCCTATTATCAAGCGCTGGATTATGAACGACTGCTGCCGCCGGGATTTTTTACCGGTAAGATCGTCCTGATTGGCCGGGCGCTGGAAGCCATTCCCGAGCCACAACGCCTGTCAGGAGACACTTTTCTCACCCCGTTTTCCTGGAAAATGCAGGAACCCGCTGCTGGAGTGGAGATTCAGGCCAATATCATTAGCAATCTGCTGGAAGGGCATTTTGTGAACGAACTCAGTGGAGCGTCTCAATGGATACTACTATTGTCGTTAAGCTCAGCAGCCAGTCTTATTTTGGTCAGATTCAGGCCACTCACCGGCTTCATCACGATGCTGGCTTTGGCCGGTTTATCTTTTGCCGCCGCCCTGCTGGTATTTACTCAGACCAGCGTATGGTTGCCGGTGATTTCCGGCATTCTGGCGCTGATTCTGGTGTACGGTGGTCATTTGCTGGTGCGGATACACCGGGCCGAACAGGAACGCCGCCGCCTGTTGGAAGACATCAACCTTGATCTGGAAAGTAAAATTGCTGAACGCACCCAGGAACTGTCCCTGACTCATCAGGAACTCAGTCAGCGTCATCAGCAACTGGAAACCGCTTATCAGGAATTGACCCGCACTCAGGAACAATTGATTCAATCAGAAAAAATGGCTTCAATTGGGCTATTGGTGGCTGGCGTAGCCCATGAACTGAATAATCCCACCAGTTATGTTCACAGCAACCTGGAATTTATCGAGGAATATGCAGAAAATTTGGCGAGTATTGTTAAAGTCTGTACTGAATCCGGCAATTTTGCTGATCAACAAAATCAATCTAACGCCGCCCATGTTGAAACCCTGTTGCAAACCCTGCGGGAGCTGATTGGCAGTTGCAAGGAAGGCACTGAACGAATCAAAAAAATCGTGCTGGATTTGCGGGTGTTTTCACGCACCGATGATCTCGGTCTGATGGCGACTGATTTGCACGAAGGCCTGGAATCGACGTTGAATTTATTAGCCAAGGAATACCGGGATCGGATTGTTATTCACCGCGAATATGGCGATTTGCCTCGGGTGGAATGCTATCCTGGCCAGATTAATCAGGTATTCATGAATGCGCTGCAAAATGCCGCGCAAGCGATTCCCAACCGGGGCGAAATCTGGATTAAAACTATAGTCGATGGCGGTCGGGTCAACATCAGCATTCGGGATAATGGCGTCGGCATTGCTGAAAGTAACTTGGCCCGAATTTTTGATCCCTTTTTCACCACCAAGCCGGTAGGATCAGGAACCGGACTCGGACTCAGCATCAGCTACGGAATTATTGAAAGACATGGCGGTAAAATGCAGGTGCACAGTAAAGTGAACGAAGGAACCACTTTAACCATTGAATTGCCAGTGCGTCACTCATAGGAAAATCCCATGAAACGTCACAGCTTGCTGATTGTTGATGATGAAAAAGAAATCCTGCGCAGTCTGAGTTTGACGTTCATGCAGGATTATGAAGTTTTCACTGCGTCCAGCGGTGTCGAAGCGCTGGCTATTCTGGAACAGCAGGATATTGCGCTGATTCTCGCTGATCAGCGAATGCCGGAAATGACCGGCGCAGAATTGCTGACAAAAGCCTTCCAAATCAACCCGAACGCCATCCGCATCATCCTGACCGGCTACACGGATACCGCCGCGCTTATTGAGGCCATCAACCAGGGCCATATCTATCGCTATATCACTAAGCCCTGGGATCGTCAGGAGCTGCGGATCACCATTAAGCGCGCATTGGAAAACTATGAGGTCGTTCTGGAAAATCAGCGATTGATCAATGAATTGCAGATTGCTAATGATCAACTGAGAGATGAAAATAACTTGTTGCGGCGCGAGATCGACAAGGATTTACACCAGATCGAAATCATCGGGCAAAGCGAGGCCATGCAGCAGGTTTTCGCCGCAGTAAAGCGGGTGATCAATAGCCCAGTATCCATTCTGCTGACTGGAGAGACTGGAGTCGGAAAAACCTTGTTGGCCCGTTATATTCACTACTATGGTCCACGCAAGAACCGGTTGTTCATCGAACAGAATTGTGGAACCCTCCCAGAGACATTGTTGGAAAGCGAGCTGTTTGGTCATAAACGTGGCGCATTTACTGGCGCCATCCAGGATCGCAAAGGACTGTTTGAAGCCGCTGATGGCGGAACCCTGTTTCTCGACGAAATCAGCGAAATGAGTCCGGGGCTGCAAGTTAAACTGCTACAGGTTTTACAGGAAGGAAAGTTCCGCCGGCTTGGTGAAAATGACAGCCGTCAAGTTGATGTCAGAATCATTGCTGCAACGAACAAGGATTTGCGCGCAGCCGTCGAATTTGGCCGATTCCGGGTCGATTTGTATTACCGGATCAACGTATTCCCCATTCATATTCCCCCCTTGCGGGAGCGCATGGACGATATTCTTCTGTTGGCCCAGCACTGTCTGAACAAACATCGCTGGAAATTGAATCCATCGATCAGCACGTTCAGCGATGAAGCCATACAAAGCCTGAGTCGTTATGATTATCCCGGTAATGTGCGGGAACTGGAAAACCTGATCGAGCGGGCGCTGATCCTGAGTACCGGCGACCAGATTGAAGACGGCGACTGGCTACCCGTTTCGCTGGTGGAATTAACCGGCCTGTCTAAAGCGCAACTGGTGGAACGCGCCCAAATTAAGCGACTGCTTAATCTTTACCACGGCAATCTTGTCCAAGTCGCCCAGGCATTAAAGATGAGCCGCACAACCCTGTGGCGGCGCGTGAAAGAATATTGCCTGCAATCCGACTCGGTGAGAGACCCCGACGTTTCAGAGTGAAACGGCTTGAAACAGCACTGTTTCAAAATTTCATTTTCTCCCTGCCCTCCGCCTGTTCCCCCCGGCTGTCTTTCTTCCTGACTTAACTTTATCTCCTTGAAGATGAAGAATTCTATTCATTGAATGAGTCTACTCGTCCCCAGCGATCGTCTGCTGGAAAGTTGGCCTGATCCTTGCCATACCCTTCATGATCTTGCGGCTTTTCCGTTGATGCCGGTTTCAGCATCCAGCGGATTAAAACTCAGCATTGAATGATATCTGAGCAATTAATAACAAAATCATTGGAGGGTGGAAATCATGGGGTTCGGAATTTATGCCCGGCAGGTCCGTGAACGGCGGCGTGAAGCCAATCTACGGTATTCGATTCGACAAACTGCACAGCGCATTGGCGTAGAACCAGGGTATCTGAGCAGAATCGAACGCGGTGAAACTCCGCCGCCATCTGAAGCTATGGTGCGGCGACTGGCGGAGGATCTGGGAGAAGACGCCGATTTATTATTAGCGATGGCGGGCAAGGTAGCTCGCGACATTCGTGAAATCATCATCCAGCGTCCCATTATTTTTGCTGAATTAATTCGTAGCCTGGGAGAAGCGTCTGATGAAGAACTAGCCATCCTGGTGCGAAAAGTACGCAATGCCGAGTGGTTGCGAAATCGGCGATCGCCATTACACTGTAATCTCATCGAT
>JAJHPN010000359.1 GCA_020890855.1 Candidatus Contendibacter sp.
CGATTGATCGGTGTCATTGCCCGCGAAGATGTATTAAAAGCATTGCGCCGCGCCACGATCCGGCATGAACTTCCGGTTCACGAGGAGCCATCGCCATGACCACCTTGCTGTATACCCACCCGGCCTGTCTGGAGCATGACACCGGCTTCGGCCACCCGGAATGCCCTGCCCGGCTGACCGCGATCCTCAATGTGTTGCGCACCTCGCCGTTTGCTGCGCTGGAATGGCGCGACGCTCCGCAAGCGGAGATCGCCCAGTTGACCCGGATTCATCCCCAAGGCCATGTCGAGCGGCTGCTGGCTTGTGTTCCCCGGCAAGGGCATTACGCCATCGACGGCGACACCATTCTGTCGCCCCGGTCGGGGGAGGCGGCGTTGCGGGCGGCGGGCGCCGTCTGCGCCGCCGTGGATGCGGTGTTGAAGGGTGAGGCCAGTAACGCTTTTTGCGCGATTCGTCCGCCCGGCCACCATGCCGAACCGAAGCAGGCGATGGGCTTTTGCCTGTTGGGCAACGCCGCAATAGGCGCCGCCCACGCCCGCGCCGCCCACGGACTGGAACGGGTCGCGATCGTTGATTTTGACGTGCATCACGGCAACGGCACCCAGGCGGCGTTCGAGCAGGAGGCCGGCTATCTCTATATCTCGACGCACCAAGCGCATATCTACCCCGGCACCGGTCGCCGCAACGAGCGCGGAGTGGGCAACATCGTCAATATTCCACTGCTGGCCAACAGCGGCACAGCCGATCTGCGCCACGTCTGGCGGCAGGACATTGAACCGGCGCTGCGCGAGTTTCAACCGCAACTGATCCTGATTTCCGCCGGGTTTGACGCCCACTATCTGGATCCGCTAGCCGAATTGAATTTCAATGAAGATGATTACCGCTGGCTGACCGAGCAGATCCTGGCGATGGCGGCGGAGTATGGCCAAGGGCGGGTGGTGTCGGTGCTGGAGGGCGGCTACAACCTGCCGGCGCTGGCCGCCAGCGTGGCCGCGCACGTCAAGGCGTTGATGGAAGCGCCCCGGATCGTGCAGCGGTCGCTGGTCAAGGGCATTCTGGAGCGGCGGAAAGCTAAAAAGAACGCGGCCAGTTCCTGAATCGGCCGCGATATCTAGCAGCGATCATCGCCAGAATGGCCGTGAGGCTGTTTAAATCAGGGCAACAGCACCGTCGAGCCGGTGGTTTTCCGGGCTTCCAGATCGCGGTGCGCCCGAGCGGCTTCGGCCAAAGGATAGGTCTGACGCACTTCGATCCGGACCGCGCCGCTGGCGACCACTTGGAACAGTTCGGCGGCGCTGACCATCAGATCAGCGCGCTGGGCGGTATAGGTCATCAGCGTGGGCCGGGTCAGGAACAGGGAGCCCTTGGCGGCCAGCAGGCCCGGATCGAAGGGCTGCACTGGCCCGGATGCATTGCCAAAACTGACCATCATTCCCAATGGCCGCAGGCAGTCCAGTGATCCCATGAAGGTGGCTTGCCCGACCGAGTCATAAACCACGGCTACACCCTGCCCGTTGGTGATTTCGCGGACCCGCTCGACGAAGTTCTCGCGGGTGTAAACGATGACGTGGTCGCAACCGTGGGCGCGGGCCAGCTCCGCCTTGTCATCGCTGCCCACGGTGCCGATGACCGTTGCGCCAAGTTGCCGCGCCCACTGACTGGCGATCAGCCCAACCCCGCCCGCAGCGGCATGGAGCAGAATGGCGTCGCCCGGCTGCACCCGATAAGTGCGCCGCAGTAGATATTGAGCGGTCATGCCTTGCAGCATCATCGCGGCGGCGGTTTGATCATCAATCGCCTCGGGCAACGCCACCACCCGGTCGGCGGCGATCAGCCGGACTTCGGCGTAAGCGCCCACCGGCGGGCTGGCGTAGGCTACCCGGTCGCCGACCTGGAGTTCGGTCACGCCCGCGCCCACCGCGTCCACCCGGCCCGCGCCTTCCATGCCCAGCGTCCAGGGCAATGACGGCAGGGGATACAGTCCGGTGCGGTGATAGACATCGATATAGTTGAGGCCAACCGCGCTTTGCCGGATGCGGATCTGGCCGGGACCCGGATCGCTCACTTCGACCTCTTCCCAGCGCAGTGCTTCCGGGCCGCCGTACTGATGAATGCGAATGGCTTTGGACATGGGGGTTCTCCTCGTTAAAGTTTCCATTTTTTCAAGTCTAGGCGAACATTCAGACCGATGAACCAAAGGTGGCTGAAGAAAATCCGGGTCGTTGCGGCGCTGGTCTTTCTGGCGCTCAGTACGCTGCTGTTCGTGGATTTCGAGCGGATCGGCGCAACGCCCGCCGCGACCGTAGCGATCTATCCGCAATTCATCCCTTCGCTGCTGACCTTCAGCCAGACCCTGGCCTGGGGGGCCACCGGGTTTCTGGCGGTGCTGATTCTGACGTTGCTGGTGGGGCGGGTCTACTGCTCGACGATCTGTCCGTTGGGTACGCTTCAGGATCTCGTCATCCGGATCGCCGACCGGTTACGCCCGCCGCGCCGGGTCAAATTCCGCTATCAAAAACCGCATAACCGCTTGCGCTATGGCCTGCTCGCGCTGACGGCAGGCCTGTTGCTGGGCGGCAGCGCGCTGGCCTTGAGTGTGCTGGATCCATTCAGCAATTTTGGCCGGATCGCCGGCGATTTGCTGCGCCCGCTGTATGTCGCTGTTCACAATGGCGTCGGGCAAGGACTGGAGATGCTGGGGAGTTACGGGCCGTTTCCGTTGCAATGGAAAATGCCGCCGCTGACGACGCTGATCTTTCCGACGGTGTTTCTCCTCGGGCTGGCGTGGCTGAGCGCGGTCAAGGGCCGGTTGTTCTGCAACACGCTCTGTCCGGTGGGGGCGCTGCTGGGGTTGGTCTCCCGCTTTGCTCTGTTCAAAATCCGGATTCCCAAGGACGCCTGCATCCTGTGCGCGAAATGTTCGATTCACTGCAAGGCCGGCTGCATCCACCTGAAAACAAAGGCGATCGATTTTAGCCGCTGTGTGGCCTGCTTTAACTGCATCCCGGTTTGCGAGGCGCATGGGATTGGCTATGCGCGGTCGATTCCGTCCCCCCGACCCCCGCTCCGGCCTGGGGAAAAGGGCGTTTCCCGGCGGGCGCTGCTGCGCGGCGCGACGACGGCGCTGCTGGGTCTGACCGGACTGGCCGGCGCCAGCGACAGCGCAGCCAAACCGCATAATCGCACGCCGACCACCATAGCGAACCCGAGCCCTGGGCCGGCAGCACCGCCCGGCGCGGGCGCCATCGCCCGTTTCAACGATCTTTGCACCGCCTGCCACTTATGCGTCAGCGCCTGCCCATACGGGGTCTTGCAACCGGCCCTGCTGGAGTACGGGCTGTCCGGGCTGCTGCAACCGCGCCTGGACTATGCAACCGGCTATTGCAGCTATGAATGCAACCGCTGCGGCCAGATTTGCCCGACCAGCGCCATTGCGCCGCTGGATTTGGTCGCCAAACAGACCGTCCAGATCGGCGTAGCGCACTTTATCCGCGCTAACTGCATTGTTTATACCGACCATACGGCGTGTGGCGCCTGTGACGAATACTGCCCGACCAAGGCCGTCCACATGACGCCCTACCGGGATGGCCTGCGGATTCCCGAGGTGCGGGAAAAACTCTGCGTCGGCTGCGGCGCTTGCGAAAATGCCTGTCCGGCCCGACCGCATCGGGCGATCTATGTCAGCGGTCATTCGGTGCACCAACGGGCGCAGCGGCCCGTCGTCAAGCCGCTGGAAGCCAAAGACCAAAGCGAGTTTCCATTTTGATGGCGGCTACCGCGCCGGGCTACCGTCGCGTGTCCGGCGGCGCCGCGGTCTGGTTTGGCTTGGCGTCCGAATCAGGCAGCAGGACTTGCCCGGTGATGGGCGGAGTCGCGCCAGTCCGGTCAGGACCCTGCGCCTGACCGGTCACCGGGCGGTTGACATTCAGCGTCATGTCGCCGCCGCGCGCCGTCGCCGGACACGGCGCATTCTGATAGAAAATCCGGCCATTCGCCTCAATGCACTTGTTGACCGCCCGCACCGGCGCGGCCCACAGGCTGATCAGCAACACAGCCCAAATCCCCGTTCGATAGTTCATTGCCCGTTACTCCTGAGCCCGGATGCCTTGATGCGACGCTATTCTAGCCGGGTTATTGTTTTCTTCGACCCGCCGGCGACTCGACCGCGCCGGCCTGGCGCTGCTTGGAGCCATCGTGCTGGACAGCAGCGGCGCATTGAGTCCGCGCTCCGCGCAGGCGTTGACGAATCGCGGCGGTTGCGGTAGCAAGGCCGCTCACTTTCACTTCACTGGAAACCACGCTGCCCGTATGACCGCTCAGACCCCCGACTCCTTGCCCCCAACCATCCGCGCTGTCAATCCTTGCTGGAGTCCGCTGGTGCAGCGGCTGACGCCATACCTTCCCGGCGAGCAGCCCAAGCTCAATAATCTGGTCAAGCTCAACACCAATGAGAATCCCTATGGGCCATCGCCCTTGGTG
>JAJHPN010000104.1 GCA_020890855.1 Candidatus Contendibacter sp.
GGACTTGCCCCACTTCGACTTTGGGTTTGATTTTGATCTCGAGGAAACCGCAACCGGCGACACCGCAGACACTGCACCGGCTCCCGAACCGGTGGCCCCGGTTCCAGTGGCCCCAGCCTCGGTAGCCCCAACCCCGGCGCCCCCGGCGGCGACAGCGATCGCGCTGCACCTAGGAGAGTTTCTGCACTGGCTGGATGAAATCACGGAAAAACGGAGTTATCGGGCAGCGCGGGACCGGGCGGCTCTGCGCCATTTCCACAACCGCTATCTGCGGCTGGCGCACAGTGGACCCCCGGAACTCCTGCAGGAATGCGAGCAGCGTCTGGCGCGGCTGAGCGAGCGCCCACAACCGGTGCTGGTCAGCCTGGCCGCTGCCTGGCCGGCGTCGGGGTCAACCGGCGTGCTTTGCGCCCTGTTGCTCAACCCAGGCTGGTGGCAATGCCGGGAAATCCGCCTGCGGTGGTCCAGCCCGAATCTGAGGTTCGCCAATAACGGACAGTTACCACCGTTGCGGCTGCTGGATGGTCGGGACGCCCAGCCGCTCTATCTGAGCTACCCATTCTCCGGTGCTGATGCGGAACCCGCTACGCTGACCCTGGAGCTTGACCTGCGCGACCATCGTGGGGAATGGCATTCCTTTGATAGCCCGTCGATTGATCTGGATTTTTCCGCAACTGTCGCCAAACCGGCAGGCTCCGCCGGGTTCTGGCCAGAACCGGATCCGGAATCGGCCAGCGCGTGGGCCGGATTGGCGCTGGATGGCGGCAGGTTGGCGGGGACGCTACTGCTGGAATTGACGGCTAACGCCGAACGCACTGGCGCACTGCAAGCGGGCCTTGAACCAGGCGAGGGGTTTGAACGCGGCGCGCCATTGACCCGGGCGCTGCTGTTGGCTGCCGATCCGGCCTATACCCCGGCCCGGATCGAACTGGTGTCTCGTCCATTTATGGTCTTTGGTCGCCATGGTGCAGACGCAGCTCCCGGATTCGGCGATTTCACGCTGGGCTTTGTGCCGGATTACAACCAGATTTCGCGCCTGCATTGCGTGATCTGCGCCTTGGGCGACCAGCTGGCGCTGATGCCGGCCAGCGATCAAGGGCCGACCTATACCGGTCGCAATGGTCGGCGATTGGAACGCGGCCGCTGGGAAGCGCTGGCGACGAACGATGATCTGGAAATTGGCCATCTGTACCGGCTGAAACTGACGCTGGCCTGGGACCGCAAGGGCGAAAGCGAAGCGCTGGTTTGGGATACCGGCGAACCCCGCGACAAGTTTGGCCGCTATCTGCTGGATTTAATCGAGGTGCTGCGGCAGCGTGACCGGCAGACCAGCAACGACGAGCTGCGAACCACCCTTGGACTCCGTTACGCCCGACTGCTGCAAATGCAGGACCGGGTCGCGGCGCTGAACGGGGTCGGCAATCCGGGCGCTTTGATCTATGCCCGCTTTGAACGTGACGACGAGGCTCGACAGCAGATTATTCATTATTACGTTCCCAAATGGCTGTCTATCGGCAATTCCACCCAAGCCGGTCTGCGCATTGACGCTCCGGACGTAGCGCCCCGCCATGCCGATCTGCTGTTCCGGGATGGAATGTACTGGATTCAAAATCTGGCCGCGCCGGGTTCGGTGCAGGTCGGTTGCCATCCACTGGCGACCAACGAAACGCTGGCGCTGGAAGTCGGTGATGAGCTGACTATTGGCTCGGCGCACTTCACATTGGAGGCGTACTGATCCCATCCCCCGGCTACCCGCCGGCTGGATGAGGCAGCGCAATTTCGGCCAGGAAGCCCCCTAACTCCTCGGCTTGGCCCAGTTGCAAGGTCCCGCCATACTGGCTGACGATATCGCCGGCGATCGCCAACCCCAGGCCATAACCGGCGCGCGACTCATCGATCCGCGCCCCCCGTTGCCGTAACAGTTCCAGTTGTTCCGGGGGACAACCTGGCCCATCGTCTTCGACCCGCAGCCAGAGACCCTCCGGCTTCGATTCCCCCGTCAGCCGCACTGTCGTTACCGCCCACTCGCAGGCGTTATTGAGCAGGTTGCCCAGCAATTCCAGCAGATCATCGCGGTCGCCGGCAAACAGGCTGTCGGGCGGAATCCGCGCCTCAATTCGCAGGTCGCGGCCACGGTGGATCAGGCGCAGGGTGGCGATGAGATCGGCGACCTCCTGGTTAAGCAGCACCCGCTGGCCAGGATTGCCGCCACCGACGATCCGCGCCCGTTTCATCTCGCGTTCGGTCAGGGAGCGAATCTGCTCGATCTGCTGGCGCAAATCCCGCCACCAGCCACGAACCTCCCCGGCGGGCGGCGGCTGTTCGGCGAGTTGGATCAGAGCGGTCAACGGCGTTTTCAGCCCGTGCGCCAGGTTGCCCAGCGCGTGTCTGGCTCGTTGCTGGCGCTGACCCAGCAACTCCAGCAACCGGTTGAGTTCCGCCACCAGCGGCCGCACTTCATCGGGCGCCGTGACCGGCAATTGCGGAATTTCCCCCCGCGCCAGCCGGGCCAGTTCGCGGCGCATCTGTTCCAGCGGCGCTAACCCGCGCTGCACGATCAGCCGCTGGAGCAGCAGCAGCCCGCCAAAGGCGATCAACGCCATCAGGCCAAATTGCAGCAGCAGACTGCGGAGTCCGGCGATCACCGGGCTGAAATCCTCGGTCGCCAACAGGGTGACCCACTGGCCGCGAACCTGGAAAGCCCGGCTGACCACCAGCAGGTGCTGACCCTGGGGTCCGGCGGCAAAGCTGCGGCTGAACCGGTCGGCAGCAAAGGTGGGCAGCGGCAGTTCGGCGTCCCACAGCGACCGGGAGCAGAGTTCGACCCCGGCGCTTTCGATCCGGTAGTAGTGACCGGAATAGGGCTGGCGAAAAGTGGCGCTGATCCGATCGGCAGCGAGTTGTGGATGACCGGCAGCGTCGAATTCCAGCGCCGCCAGCAATGTTTCCAGATCGTGTTCGACCCGGCCGGCGACAAAATCCTCGGCCAGTTGGCGTAACGAATAGCCGCCAATCACGACCGCCAGCACCGTCAGCAGCGCTAACGCGACGATCAAGCCGGTCGACAGCCGGGCTTGCAGCGAGGTCATTCCGCTCCGCCGCCGAAAACATAACCCTGGCCTCGGCGGGTGGCGATCAACTCGCGACCGAATTTGCGGCGCAGCCGGTTGACGTAGACCTCCAGCACATTGCTGTCGCGCTCGGTGTCGAAATCGTAGACATGCTCGGCCAGTCGGGACTTGGACAGCACCTGGCCGGGATGGAGCATGAAATAGCGCAGCAGGCGAAATTCGGTGCCGGTCAGATCAAAGGCTTCGCCGGTCGCCAACATCCGCACCGTTTGGGCGTCCTCGTCCAGTTCCAGTCCGGCGACCTGTAACGGGCCATGCGACCGGGCCACGCCGCGCCGCAGCAGCGCCTGGAGTCGGGCGATCAGTTCGGCGGTGTGGAAGGGTTTACTGAGGTAATCATCGGCCCCGGCCTTGAAGCCGTCCACTTTCTCGTGCCAAGCGTCGCGGGCGGTCAGGATCAGCACCGGCAGCGGGTTGCCGGCCGCCCGCCAGTGGCGCAGCACCTCCAGTCCGGGCCGGCCCGGCAGGCCCAGATCCAGCACCGCGATGGCGTAGGGTTCGGAGCCGCCCATAAATTCCGCATCGACGCCGTCGGCCGCGACATCAACGGCGAAACCGGCTTTTTCAAGATCGAGGCGCAGCCGGTCGCTCAAGGCGACATCATCTTCAACCAGCAGCAGGCGCATGGCGGTTTCCCCTATTTTTGTTTAATGCGCCACAACTCGCCGGTGCGGGCGTCGTATTCAAATTCCCGTACTACGCCATCGTTGCCCAGCAGTTTGAGTTCGTAAACATAACGACCCTGTTCAAATTCCAGCTTCGCTTCCAGCAATTGGCCGCTTGGATACCGGCGACGATGCTGGGCGAGGATGGTTTCCAGCGACACGATTTGACCCGCGTTGCGTAGCTGGCGCAATTGACGAACTTCGTCGTCATCGCGATCAGCAATCGCTGGTCCCACCATGCATAAACTGACCATCAGCAACCCGCTGGCGGTCAGTTTGAGAAAGCGAGGCATCAGCATGATTCCGCACACGAAACCGGTTTCAGGCCCGTTTACGGCCGGTGATCATGGCGTGGGCCAGATTCTCGCGGTGCAACAGACTTTCCCAAACTACGCCGACCAAATGGCCGATAACCAGAATCACGGTGAAGTTAGCGAAAAATTCATGCACTTCCTTGAAAACGTCAATAGCGTTATCGCTGCTATCCACCAGCAGACCCGCCAGTGGCCCCAGCCCCTTTTCCGCGCCATACAGCAGCAATCCGGCGCTGACGGTGATCACCAGACTCAGCAGCAGGATGATAATCATGGCGCCGCCGGCGGGGTTATGACCGAGATGGCGCGGCGCTCGCAGGGTCAGGACCGCCTTGACGTAGGTGAAGACAGTGTCTGGTCCGT
>JAJHPN010000302.1 GCA_020890855.1 Candidatus Contendibacter sp.
CCTCCCCTTCTGAAACCCCTGAAAACACTATGGCTAATCGTTATAATCGGCCAGCGGCGCGGTGAATGCGAATCTGCGCCGCGTTGGCTCCACACCACCCGTTAGCTCACCCAGGGACAAGCGCTCATGCCTATCGGCACCACGATTACTGAATTCATTATTGAAGAACAACGGCACATTGGTAATGTTTCGGGCGATTTCACCGGCCTGATCAATGATGTCGTGATCGCCTGCAAAACCATCGCGAGCGCGGTTCGCTACGGTAGCCTGGTCGGCGTCCTTGGCGCGGCCGACACTGAAAATATTCAGGGCGAAACCCAGAAAAAGCTGGATGTCATCTCCAACAATCTGTTTATCAAGCGCAATGAATGGGCTGGGCATGTCGCCGCGATGGCTTCCGAGGAGATGACCGACGTTTACCACTTGCCGGTCCAGTATCCACGCGGTAAATACTTGCTGGTGTTCGACCCGCTCGACGGTTCTTCCAATACCGATGTCAACGGCGCCGTCGGCACGATCTTCTCGATCATGCGCCGCCCCGAGGGCACGATTGGCGAACCGACCGAGGACGATTTCCTGCAATCGGGCGATCATCAAGTGTGCGCCGGCTATGCGCTCTATGGCCCTTCGGCAATGATGGTGCTGACCACCGGTCACGGTGTGAACGGCTTCACGCTGGATCAGCGTATCGGCGAATTCATTCTGACCAACCCCAATATGAAAATCCCTGCTGACGCTCAGGATTTCTCGATCAACGCCTCTTACATGCGGTTCTGGGATCCGCCGGTTCGTCGTTATATTGATGAGTGTCTGGCCGGCAAGGAAGGCCCGCGTGGCCGGGATTTCAACATGCGCTGGGCTGGAGCGATGATCGCTGATGTCCACCGGGTGCTGTGTCAAGGCGGCGTGTTCCTGTATCCGATTGATCGCAAACTACGGGCCAAGCATCAGGAAGGCAAGCTTCGGCTATTATACGAAGCCAATCCGATGAGCTTCATCGTTGAACAGGCCGGGGGACTGGCGACCACCGGCGAGCAGCGGATCATGGCGTTGCAACCGGTCAACCTGCACCAGCGCTGTCCGGTGATCATGGGTTCCCGGAACGAGATCGAGCGCATTATTTCCTATCATCTCGACGCACAATAAATTCGGATTTCGGTGAGGAGCGCGGAGCTAAGGAGCATCCGACATGGAGAGTTGACGGTTTGCCCCTTAATCGGGATTACCGTACTACACTATCGCAATCACTCTGCGTTCAGTGTCGGTGCTCCCGGCGCAAGCGCCACCTCCCGCCCGTTGGCCAGAACCGCCAGCCCATTGAAGATTCGTCATGGACCCAAAACCCCCTTCACCCGATTCGCTCGCCGGTAAATTGCAGCGCATTGAAGACGTTGCCGAAAAGCTGGTTTACATCAAATGGAGTCGGGAGTTTTTCGTGCTGTTGTTGCGGGCGGCGCAGGATCTGCTGGCTCTGGCTCGTCCGCGTCCGGATTGCGTTCGGATCGTGACTCTTGCGGAGCGGATCGAGCAACAGATCAGCGCGGGTCTGGAGAAAGGCGAACTGCCCAAGGGCGCCGAACGGGAACGGCTGATTGCGGTCGTCGATGCGCTCTGTCGCGCCGCGCCGCAGGCGGATCGCCCTGATTCAGCCAGAGCGGCGGGTGTGCCGCCCTTCTCAGCCGAACCTTTAACCAGTCCCCTGTTTCCCAAATGGGATCAGAGTGAACGGTCGCGGCCGACGCTCTGCGAAAAATCGCCCTCCAGCCTGTGGTTGGCCGCCCCGGAATCGGCTCGTGACCTGGTCCACAAACTTGAACAGCGAGGCGGTTTTCAGGTTCGGCTGTGCGCCGGTCTGGCGGAGATCCGCGCCCTGCTGGCGCAGTCCCAACCGCCGGTTGCCCTGATTATCGATCTGGATTACGTCGCGGATAACCGGTCGGCCCTGCAACCGATTGCGGCTTTGCGTCAGGCGCTGGCTCCGGACATTCCGCTATTTTTCCTGGCCGACCGCGGCGATATCAGCGCCCGGCTGGATGCGGTGGAAGTTGGTGGGGCTGGCTACTTTGTCAAACCAGCCGACCTGCCGGCGCTTCTCGAAGTACTTGATGAAAAGGTGGTGCAAACTCTCAATCACCGGATTCTGATCGTCGATGACAGTCTGCCATCTGCCCGTGAGGCCGCTCGCTGGCTGGAAAGTCGTGGCATGACCACCCAGGTGCTGGCGCAACCACTCCAGATTTTGCAGGCGCTCAGCAACGTCCAGCCCAGTCTGCTGCTGCTGAGCCTGGATTTGAAGGACATCGACGGACTGGCGCTGGCCCAAGCCGTTCAGCAGCATGTGGCGTTCCGGGGACTGCCGTTGATTCTCCTTTCGGCCCAGGCCGATATTGGTCAGCGATTGGCGGAGACCGGCCTGGGCGGCGAGGCGTTGCTCGTCAGGCCGCTGAGTCCGGAACTGCTGTTGGCGACCATCGCCAAGCGACTGCGCCAAGGCCAAGGGATACCGCATAAACTGAGTCGGTTCAGTCATCGCGATACCGTCAGTGGTCTGCATAACCGCCCGTATTTTCTGGCTTGCCTGGAGCGGGCGCTGATCGCCACCTCCGCTAACGCCCAATCCGTCGCGATCATGCTGATCGCGCTGGACAACTTCCGCGCCATTGAAAGTCAGGATGTGGCGGCGGCCGATGAAGTTATCGAACAGGCCGCCGCCCGGTTGCAAGCCGCCCTGGGAACCGGCCCGATCACTGCCCGGTTTGGCGACGCCCTGTTTACAGCGCTGCTGAGCTTCGTCAACCAGGACACCCTGCTGGCGACTGCCCGCACGGTGCAGGCCCGACTGGAAACCGATCCCTATCGGATGGTGGGCGGTGCTGAATTCCGGTTGCGCGCCAGTATTGGCATCAGTATCGCCGGCCCCGCCGCAAACGATGTCGCAGTGCTCATTCAGCAGGCCGATCTGGCCTGCGGCATGGCCCGGGACAGCAAGGACACCCGGATCCACGTTCAGCACAGCGGCCAGAGCGTCGAATCCGACACCGACCATTTGCGGCAGGGACAGTTGCTGGAAGAGATTCGCGAAGCCGTCCAGCAACAGCGGATGAATCTGTTATTCCAGCCCACCGTGAGCCTGCGCGGCGACACTGTTGAACGCTATGAAGTGCTGCTGCGGATGCGCAACCGGGAAGGGTGGGAGTTGCTGCCGGAAACGGTCTTTAGCCTGATCAAACGCCACCGGATCGGGATGGTGCTGGATCGCTGGGTAATCGCCCATTCCATTCGGGTATTGCGCGAACGGCAGGCGCGGGGACATTCAATGATCCTGTTCATTAACATCTCGCCCACCATTCTTCAGGACGGGGAACTGCTGAACTGGCTACAAGGTGGTTTGCGCAAGACCGGCGTGCCGGCCGCCAGCCTGGTGTTCGAGATTCCTGAAACCACAGCCGAACTGAACCAACTGGCCCTGCTGCCGTTTTTGCAGCAACTCAAGGAACTGGGCTGTGGCCTCTCGCTGGATCAGTTCAACGGCCATGAACGTTCCCAAGCATTGGCGCAGTCGCTGCGGGTCGATTATGTCAAGTTGAGCGCCCGTTTTGCCCAGAATCTGCTCAATGACAAGGAACACCAGCAGCAACTGAGCCAGTTGGCCCGTTCGCTGGCCAGCCAGGGCATCACCGTGATTGTGACCGGCGTCGAGGACGCGAGCGCCCTGCCGGCGCTATGGTCGTGCGGGATTGATTATGTCCAGGGCTTTTTCCTGCAACGGCCGCACACCGACCTGAGCTACGCCTTCGATCAGACCGTGCTGTAAGCCGCAATGCAGGTTGATCCGATCACTGGGCTGCTGGATGCGGCGCGTTATCTGCCCTCGCCGAACTGCGATGAGCGTCCGGTCGGGATCGCCGTTGATCTGATCGTGATTCATGGCATCAGTCTGCCGCCCGGTCAGTTCGGCGGGCCGTGGATCGACGCGCTGTTCACCAATACCCTGGATCCCGCTGTTCATCCTTACTTTCAGACCATCGCCGGATTGCGGGTATCCGCGCATCTGCTGATTCGCCGGGATGGCGATCTGACCCAATACGCGCCATTTCACCGCCGGGCCTGGCACGCTGGTCCTTCGGAATATGCCGGCCGGTCCCGCTGCAACGATTTCAGCATCGGCATTGAACTGGAAGGCGCCGATCAGATTCCTTACGTTGATGACCAATATCAGTGGCTGGCGGCGGTTATCCCGGCGCTGCGACAAGCCTATCCTGCCATTACCCCGGAGCGGCTGGTTGGCCATGCCGACATTGCGCCGGGACGCAAGACCGATCCAGGATCGGCGTTTGATTGGGTGCGCTTGCGCCGGTTGTTATCAAGCCACTAAGGACCTGTTTACGATCTTTTCAGTAGGAGGGCCAGGAAGGCGAGAACAACCATTTGAAGGCTTGAATTAAGTGTGCGCTCACCGTTTTTCCAGA
>JAJHPN010000187.1 GCA_020890855.1 Candidatus Contendibacter sp.
GAGTGCTCTCCCCGTCAAGCGAGACCCGCTATTTCTACATGAATACGAAAGCCGATCGCGCCAACGGACCGAAACGTGCGGAAGAAGCCTATGCCTTGTTCCAACAGTTCCAGCCCGACGGCGTGATCGCAGCCGATGACGATGCCCAGGTGATGTTCGTCGCGCCCTTCCTTAAGGACAAGACCGATAAACCGGTCATGTTCAACGGTGTTAACGCCGAACCGGACCAGTACGGATTTCCGTCGCGAAACGTCTCCGGCGTACTGGAACGCGCCCATGTCCGTGAATCCTTGTCCTTCATCAAGCAGTTGTTGCCTTCCGTTCAGAACATTTGCTTCCTAACCAACAATGTGCCGTCGGGCCAATCGCTGCGTGCCCAAGTCATCCGTGAAAGGGACAGCTATCCGGCGACGGTCTCCGATTTCCATCTGGTCTCTACGACCGGTGCGCTTACCGAACTGAAACCATCGCTGAATGCGTCATGCGATGCGCTGTTCATCGACAGCCTTGAGGGCATCACTGATCAAAACGGCAAACCGCTCACCAACGTGGAAATCAGCAAATTGCTGAAGGACATTTACAATGGCCCGATGTTGGCAGGTAACCGCTATCAGGTCGAACAGGGCGCCTTGGCCGCCGTGGTTAAAACCGGGCAAGAGCAAGGCGAGAAATCGGCGGAAATGTTGCTTCAGGCTCTGCGCGGCAAACCAGTGGCGACCATTCCCATCATGCAAAACGTACAAGGGCAGCGCGTCATCAACGTAACGGAATTGGAGCGCAGAGGAATTACCCTGAAGCCGATAGTGCTGAGAGGGGCGACGTTGGTGCGCGAACAACCGTAGGCGGTGGAAGTGAAGCATGTCACTTTGGCCGAGAGGTATCGGCAGCAAGCTGTACATCCTGGTGGTGCTCAATGCCCTGGCAATGAGCATGATTATCATCCTGACCGTCGGCTCCTTCGATAAACTCGAGGGGCTGGCGACACAAGTTTCCTCGGTCCAGATGCGGCAGATCATCGACAATGCCACCATCGGACGCGAGTTGACAGCCGTGCTTTCCGATATTGATCTGGCGAGTCAAACATGCCGGGACCCGACGGCATTCGACGCGACGCGCACCCACATCAGTCACTCGCTGGACACGCTGATCAAGCAGATCCTGGATCAGGAACTGACTGAGTCGATGCGCGCTCTGAGGCGTGAAATCGAACGTCTGTTCGGTATATGTAGTGATATTGGCGATGTCCTGACCGAAATCGCAGAAACCGACCGTCACCTGCTGACCGAGTTCGAACAACTGGAGAGCCTCACGGGGCAGGCGCTGATCGATCAAACGCTGGCCGGCAAATCCGTTGGCCATCTCGATCAGATCGTTGCGCTGGTCTCGGGCTATCGCGAAACCGCATTGCATATCGGCAAGCAAATCGCGATGCAGAGTGGCAACAGCCGATCAGCGGGTAACGCGGAAGTCGCCGTACTTCCCGCTATCGACGATCTCGCTCTACGCATCCAGGGTTTCACCCCAGCATCCCCCGAAATGGCGCGCATCGGCAACCATATTGGTGTGCTCATTCGCGCTTACCGTGAGCAAGTGATTCGACTGAACGCGAAGCTCGGCGACTACGGCGCAATACTCGTTCATAATCATGGCGCCAGGGAGACGGTGCTTGCACGGATGCAGCGTCTGGATACCAGCGTAGCGAGTCATACCGATACGTTGAACAACCAAATCCGGCAGGCAGTGCGCAACACCCGACTTGTTGTTCTCGTGTTTGCAGCGATGATCGCATTGCTGTCTGTCACCTATGCCCTGCGCGTGGTCCGCCGCAATATCCGCGTGCCGCTTAAAAGGATTCTTGATCAAGTCACTGCGATCAATCCAGGGAAACGGACTTTTGTATCCGAGCGCCTGGGACGTGATGAGTGGGAAACAATTCAGGCTGCACTTACCGAGATGACAGCGGAACTGGCGAAATCGACCTACATGTTGCAGAAAGTGATTGATACAGCGCCGATCCGCGTGTTCTGGAAGGACCGTAACCTCAACTATCTCGGATGCAATCCCGCCTTTGCCCAGGATGCCGGTAAGCAAACACCGTCTGAGCTGATCGGTCGCGACGACTTTGCCATGGGCTGGGCGGCGCAAGCCGATCTCTATCGCGCCGACGACCGGCAAGTGATGGACTCAGGTCAGCCGCGTTTAGACTATGAGGAACCTCAAACCACGCCAGATAACAGGACGATCTGGTTGCGCACCGCCAAGGTGCCGCTGCGCGATGCTGAAGGAACCGTGTTCGGAGTACTCGGCATCTACGATGACATCACCGAGCACAAAGCGGCCAAAGCCGAGCTGGAACAGGCCGCCAGCGTGTTCAAGCACGCCAATGAAGGCATCATGATCACGGACCCGGAGGGTAACATCCTCGATGTCAATGCAGCCTTTACCCGCATCACCGGCTATAGCCGCGACGAGGTGCTCGGACAGAACCCGCGCCTCCTGAAGTCGGGCCGGTACGCCCCGGCGTTTTATGCCGAGATGTGGCAAACGCTCCAGGCCCAGGGAAGCTGGACCGGCGAGATCTGGAACCGCCGCAAGAACGGCGAAGTGTATGCCGAGATGCTGACCATCAGCGCCGTGTGCGACCCCGATGGCCGCGCACAACGTTACGTTGCGCTGTTCTCGGACATCACCGCACTCAAGGAGCATGAAAGCCAACTGGAACATATCGCTCATTATGACACGCTGACCACGCTACCCAATCGCGTGTTATTGGCCGACCGCCTGCAGCAGGCTCTGGCGCAAGCCCTGCGCCGAGGGACGCGGCTGGCCGTGGTCTACCTCGACCTGGACGGCTTCAAGGCCGTCAACGATAGTCATGGCCATGACGCCGGCGACCAATTGCTGATAGCGGTGGCCCACCGCATGAAGCAGGCCCTGCGCGAAGGCGACACCCTGGCCCGCATTGGCGGCGATGAGTTTGTCGCGGTGCTGCTCGATTTGGTCGACATCGAAGCCAGCGCACTGCTGACCCGCCTGCTCACCGCCGCCGCCGAACCGGTGCAAGTCAATGATCTCGTCCTCCAGGTGTCCGCCAGCGTCGGCGTCACCTTCTACCCGCAGGCCGGCGAGATCGATGCCGAGCAACTGCTACGTCAGGCTGATCAGGCGATGTATCGGGCCAAGCTGGCCGGAAAAAATCGCTACCATGTGTTTGATGCTGGACAGGACCGCAACATCCGCAGTCAGCATGAAAGCCGGGAGCACATTCGCCGCGCCTTGGCGGCGCGCGAATTCGTGCTGTATTACCAGCCTAAGGTGAACCTGCGCACGGGGAGGGTGATCGGCGTCGAGGCCCTGATCCGCTGGCAACACCCAGAACGCGGTCTGTTGTTGCCGGCGAGATTTCTGCCGGTGATCAAAGACCATTCCCTGGCGGTCGAACTCGGCGAGTGGGTGATCGAAACCGCTCTGACCCAGATGGAAACCTGGCAGGCGGCAGGATTGGATCTCCCGGTCAGCGTCAATGTCAGCGCCCGCCAGTTGCGGCAAGCGGACTTCTTTAAGCGTCTGTGCGCCCGGTTAGCGGCGCATCCCCAAATCAAGCCATCCTGCCTTGAATTGGAGGTGTTGGAACCCAGCGTACTGGAAGACCTGGCCCCCGTTTCCCAAGTCATTGTGGCTTGCGGCAAGATTGGAGTGCGGTTTGCCTTGGACAATTTTGGCGTTGGTTACACCTCGTTGATCTACCTCAAGCGCCTGCCGGTTGAGACCATCAAGATTGACCAGAGCTTTGTGCATGACATGCTTGTCGACCCAGAGAGCCTGAACATCCTGGTCGGTATGCTTAGTTTGGCCGACACCTTCCACCGCCAAGTCATCGCCCAAGGCGTGGAGACTCTCGATCATGGCGAAATGCTGCTCCAGTTTGGCTGCGAATTGGGCCAGGGCTACGCCATTGCCCGCCCGATGCCGGCGGCGCAAATTCCCGAGTGGATGATCCAGTGGCGACCATACGTATCCTGGGCCGCCGCCGTGAGGATCGAGTCCAACGCGCTACCGTCCTTTTTCGCCATGGTGGAGCTTCGGGCCTGGATGCGGGCGCTGCACAGCTATTTGAATGACGAGCAGGCCAGCCCGCCACCGCTCGATACTCATCAATGCCCATTGGGGCGCTGGCTCGATTCGCAGACTCAGGAAGGCGAAATCAATCCCTTTGCCTATACGCGTATCGAGACGCTGCATGACTGCTTGCAC
Source organism: Candidatus Contendibacter sp. (assembly GCA_020890855.1). Taxonomy (GTDB): domain Bacteria; phylum Pseudomonadota; class Gammaproteobacteria; order Competibacterales; family Competibacteraceae; genus RXIV01. The sequence continues at coordinate 4,255 of JAJHPN010000187.1, forward strand.
CACCAGGCCGTTGAATTGGTTAGCCTCAAGCGGGGTGGCGACGGTACCCTGGCGCTGGCGCGCTTTGGGGAAATCACAACTTCGTGTGAAGCTCTACTCGAAGAATTGCGCCAGATGATCGGTTGAGCGGCCGGCTGCCGCCACGCATCGCTAAAAGTTCGTAACCGTTCATTCACCTCTCCCGCCGGCGGAAGATTAGG
>JAJHPN010000228.1 GCA_020890855.1 Candidatus Contendibacter sp.
CGCGAAGAACCGGCGGCAACGGCGACCCGCATTGCCCACATCCTTCATCAGGGCGGCGATCTGTTCGAGACCCTGCACCACACTAAAAACGGCCTGATCTGGCCGGTGGAGATCAATGTTGCCTACTGGCCTATCGCCGATGGACGGCTGTTCTGTTTCATCCGTGATATCCGCCAGCGCCAACGCTCTCAAGCCCTGCTCAAGGCCCGGTTGCAGCTTTCGGAACTCGCCCTCCAGGGTAGTCTTAACGATCTCTTGCAAGCGACGCTGGACACCGCTGAACGTTTCACCAGCAGCCAGATCGGCTTCTTTCACTTTGTCGATCCAGACCAGGAGACGGTCACCCTGCAAACCTGGTCCACCCACACTCTGCGCAGGGTATGTACCGCAGCAGCCAGCCAGAACCAGCATTATCCGGTCAGCGAAGCGGGGGTATGGGCGGAGTGCATCCACCGCCGTGCGCCGGTGATCCACAACGACTATACCCATCTGCCCCAACGCAAGGATCTGCCGGAAGGCCACGCGCTGCTGGTTCGGGAACTGACGGTCCCGGTGCTGCACAACGGCCTGGTGGTTGCGGTGATTGGCGTGGGCAACAAGCCGGTCGATTACACCGTCGAAGACATCGAAATTGTCCATCAATTGGCGTCGATGGTGATGGATGTCGCCGAGCGCAAACGGGCTGAGGATGCCTTGCAACAAGTCAGGGAACGATTGGAACTGGCGTTGGAGGGCGCGGATGCGGGGTTATATGACGCCGATCTGCAAACCGGCCAGGTGGTGGTGGATGAGCGCTATCTACGGATATTGGGCTATCGCCCCGGCGAGATCGCGATCACGATGTCCGATTGGCTGGAATGGATTCATCCTGAGGATCAGGCGCGGGTCATCCAGATCAGCGAAGAATACCGGCAGCAGCAACGGGATCGGTTTGAAGCGGAATACCGGGTCCGCCATCGGTCTGGCGCCTGGATCTGGGTGCTGGATCGGGGTAAGAGCTTTGACCGGGATGAAACAGGCCGACCCCGGCGCTACGCTGGCACTTGTGTGGACATCACCGCCCGGCGAGAAGCGGAAGAGCAGTTACGACTGGCCGCCGCTGCCTTTGAAACCTCCGAAGCTATTTTCATCACGGACCGGGATGGCGCCCTGGTGCGGATCAACCATGCGTTTACCCAGTTGACCGGTTATACCGCTGAAGAAGCCATCGGCCAGAATCCACGATTGCTCAAATCCGGCCAACACCCTCCAGAGTTCTATACCGCCCTGTGGCAAGGGTTGCTGACCGATGGCTATTGGGCTGGAGAAATCTGGAACCGGCGGAAGAACGGCGAGATTTATCTGCAATGGGAATCAATTACAGCGGTGCGCGATAACCGAGGAGAAGTGACTCACTTCGTCGCTACCTTCCTTGATTTAACCGAGCGCCGGGCCGCAGAAGAATCCATTAACCAGCTGGCCTACTATGACCCACTGACTCAACTGCCCAACCGGCGGCTACTGCTGGATCGTCTGAGCAGCGCCCAGGCGACGGCCCGCCGCGAAGGCCAGCATGGAGCGTTGTTGCTGGTCGATTTGGATGCGTTCAAGTGGATCAATGACGCATGCGGCCATGAGACCGGCGATCAGTTGCTGCGGGAAGTTGCAGCACGGCTGATCCAAAGCCTGCGTGCAGAAGACACCGTAGCGCGCCTGAGCAGTGATGAGTTTGCCGTATTGCTGAACAGTCTGGCGAAACCGGAAGCAGAAGCGGCCCGGCTGGCCCGGTCGGTGGCGGAGAAGATCCGCAACGTTCTGAGCATACCGTTCCTGTCGCAGGGAGGCGGCTATCTATTGGGCGCGGGCATCGGCATTACCTTGTTTGCAAACGGTGGAGATACGGCGACTGAGCTGCTCAAGCAGGCGGATACCGCGATGCATCAGGCCAAGGCCGGCGGACGCAACTGTATCCGCTTTTTCGAGTCTGCCATGCAAACCCAGGTGGAGTCCCGTTTTGCGCTGGAGGGAGAACTGCGCCATGCGCTGGTGCGGGATGAACTGCGGCTTTATCTCCAGCCGCAGGTCAACGCGCAAGGCCGAATTATTGGCGCCGAAGCGCTGATCCGCTGGCAGCATCCAAGCAAAGGTCTGGTTCCGCCGATCGTTTTTATCTCGCTGGCGGAGGAAACCGGGATCATCGTGCCGATAGGTGAATGGGTGCTGGCCGAAACTTGCCGCGCCCTGGCCCAACTGGCGATGGCCGGTTGCCCGTTGCGGCTGGCGGTCAACGTCAGCCCCCGTCAGTTTCGCCAGCCTGATTTCGTCACCCGGATCAAGGCGATTTTGGCGGCAACCGGCGTTCACCCCACCATGTTGACTCTGGAAGTCACCGAAGGACTGGTGATTGAAGATTTACCCAGAACCATCGCCAAGATGACTGAACTCAAGGCATTGGGTTTCCATCTGTCCATTGATGACTTCGGCACCGGTTATTCCTCGCTCGCCTATCTGAAGCGACTTCCCTTTGACGAACTGAAAATCGACCGGAGTTTTGTGCAAGATGCGCCGACTGACCCGAATGACGCGGCGTTGGTCGAAACTATCCTGGCGGTAGCGCAGCACCTGCATCTGGCGGTCGTCGCGGAAGGGGTGGAAACCATTGAGCAAATTGATTTCCTCAAAATGCATGGCTGTATTTTTTTCCAGGGTTATTTCTATGGCAAACCGCAACCGGCAACGGAGTTTATCGAAACGCTCCTGTCCACTAAAAATATCTAATACATTTAAAATCAATAAATTATATTCATTACTGCTTTAACTTTCACCCTGGAAGAACAATTGCCAGGGATATCCTGAGCCTACGTGGGATGGAAGTGGCGCTACCTAATCTTTCCGCATTTGCTTACCCTATCCCTCTCTTCACTCCACTGCACAGAACGACTCATTCCAAAGGAGCAAGGAGTATCCCCATGCACCACAAACACCAGAAATATGAAGAGCTGATTGCCTACTGCAAAGCTGTACCGCCGGTTCCCACCGCAGTCGTTCACCCCTGCGACGAAACTTCGCTTAAGGGAGCAGTTGATGCCGCTGAACTAGGTATTTTAAAACCGATCCTGGTCGGGCCGCGAGCGAAAATCGAAGCGACTGCCGCGCAATTCCAGATCAACATTGCGGGTTACGAGGTCGTCGATGCTCCGCACAGCCATGCCGCCGCTGATCTGGCGGTGCAACTGATCCGGGAAGGCAAGGCTGAAATGTTGATGAAGGGCAGTCTCCATACCGACGAATTGATGGGAGCGGTCGTGCGAACAGGCACCGGATTGCGCACCGAACGGCGGATCAGCCACGCTTTCATCATGGACGTGCCGGCGCTGGATCGTCCGGTCATCGTCACTGATGCCGCGATCAATATTTTTCCGACATTGGAAGATAAACAGCACATTATCCAGAATGCGATTGATCTGGCGATTGCGCTGGGATTCAAGCAGCCCAAGGTTGGAATTCTGTCTGCTGTAGAAACGATCAATCCTAAGATTCAGTCGACGGTGGAAGCCGCCGCCCTGTGCAAAATGGCGGATCGAGGTCAGATCACTGGCGGCATTCTGGATGGACCACTGGCGCTGGATAACGCCATCAACCTTACGGCGGCGCAGATCAAACACATCAACTCGCCCGTGGCGGGTTCGGCCGACATTCTGGTGGTGCCGGATCTGGAAGCGGGCAATATGTTGGCCAAAAGCCTGACCTTTCTGGCTGACGCCGACGCAGCCGGCATCGTGCTGGGCGCGCGTGTGCCGATCATCCTAACCAGCCGCGCCGACTCGGTGACAACCCGGCTGGCTTCCTGCGCGGTGGCCGCGCTGGTCGTTCAGGCCCGGCGAGAAGAGACGAAAAAAGCGTTGGCCGGATGAGGCCCTGAATGGATTGGCGCGGCGGTCAACCGCCCGCCACTCTCTCAATCAGGCGCCAGATCCCCTTGGCGCAGACCCCATCATCCAGCATGTTCAATCTTGCGGCTTACCCAAGCCCCTGATATTTTGGCCCAATGGCCGGCTAAAAGTGTAACGGGCAGGTTGCGCAACGAGGGTCTGCGCCGCCTGTTCGGTACTCCCGTTGATCAGGGTAAAGGGCAATCCCACCACGAAGATCGCGGCGCCCAGCACCGTCGCTGCGACGCCGCCGGGTCGCGCCACCAACAGGTCAGTGGCGGCGGCCCCGGCGGTCACATCCGGTTCTGAACGGTCTTCAGCGCCCGCAGGGTGAAAAGCGAACATCAGTGTGGCGGCTAAAATAAGGATGGCGCGGGTTGGGATGATTGTCGGGTTCATGGCTCAAAACCTCTCATGACGGTCTCTGGCGAATCGGCGCCCATTATCGAACAACGATGTCGATTCTGGAATCTGCGAGTTAATGAGTTCTGGATTTAAGGATGGAGAACTGACTCTGTTGAAAATCAAACCGCTCCTGGTCG
>JAJHPN010000152.1 GCA_020890855.1 Candidatus Contendibacter sp.
AAATGGGTGGGAGTCTGTGGCGGGATCGCCAGCGATCCGCAGGCGGTGCCGTTGTTGATCGGAATGGGCGTGGACGAACTCAGCGCCAGCCTGCCGACCATTCCCGGCATCAAGGCCCAGATTCGCAACTTGCGTTTGAGCGAGTGCCAGGCGTTGGCGCAACGGGCGCTGACTCTGGAAACCGGTGCTGAAGTGCGGGCGTTGTGTCCCGATCCCTTCGCTGAATCCTCTGAATCTGCCCGGAGCTAACCGTCATGTGGCAATCCGTCTTCACCTTCCTGCAAAAAATCGGCAAGGCGCTGATGTTGCCGGTTTCAGTCTTGCCGGTGGCCGGCATTCTGCTCGGCATTGGCAGCGCCCACTTTGGCCTGATTCCCGATCTGGCGTCCGACATCATGGCCCAATCCGGCGGCGCCATTTTTGGCAGTCTGGCGATTATCTTCGCCATCGGCGTGGCGCTGGGCCTGACCCATAACGACGGAGTTTCGGCTCTGGCGGCAGTGGTCGGCTATGTGGTGCTGCTGGCGACCCTCGGCGTTATGGCTAAGGCGCTGGGTGTGGAAAGCAAAAATCTGATGGGCATTTTGTCCATCGACACCGGAGTGTTCGGCGGCATTGTGATCGGCGGGATTGCAGCGGCGCTGTTCAACCGCTATTACCGAATCGAATTGCCATCCTATCTTGGCTTTTTCGCCGGCAAACGCTTCGTGCCGATCATTACCGCCTTTGCTGCGATAGGGACCGGTATTGTTCTCAGTTTTGTATGGCCGCCGATTGGCGCGGGAATCAAAGCCTTTTCACACTGGGCGGCGGAAAGCAATCCGGCGTTGGCGTTCAGCATTTACGGCGTGATCGAACGGCTGTTGATTCCCTTTGGCCTGCACCATATCTGGAATGTGCCGTTCTTTTTCGAAGTTGGCAGTTACCTGGACCCAAACACTGGCAAGGTGATTACCGGCGAGATTCAACGCTACATCGCCGGCGATCCGACGGCGGGCAACATGGCCGGCGGCTACCTGTTCAAGATGTGGGGCTTGCCGGCGGCGGCGATTGCGATCTGGCGCTGCGCCCTGCCTGAAAACCGCGCCAAAATTGGCGGGATCATGATTTCCGCCGCCCTGACCGCATGGTTAACCGGGATCACCGAGCCGATTGAATTCGCCTTCATGTTCGTCGCTCCGGTGCTGTATCTGATTCATGCGCTGCTGGCCGGGGTCGCCTATTTCCTGTGCATTGAGGTGGGCATCAAGCACGGCATGACCTTCTCGCACGGCGCGATTGACTACGTCCTGCTGTTCCCGCAATCCACTCATGCCCTGTGGCTGCTGATCATCGGGCCGCTGTGGGCGCTGCTGTACTACACGGTCTTTCGCACCGTGATTCTGAAATTCGACCTCAAAACGCCCGGTCGGGAAGTGGAAGAAGCCGTCTCGCTGGCTGACGCTCAATCCGATGTCGCATTTAGCTTCGCCAAACAACTGACGCTGGCCTTTGGCGGGCGCAGTAACATTAAAAATCTCGACGCCTGTATTACCCGGTTGCGGGTGGAGTTGGGCGATATCAGCAAAGCCAGCACCGCCAAACTCAAGGCGTTGGGCGCGGCGGGCGTGGTCGTAGTCGGCAACAATATGCAGGCGATTTTCGGCACCCAGTCGGAGAACCTGAAGACCGACATGGAAGAATATCTGCGCACTGCCGGGCCGGAAGCCGATGCCGTAGAAGAACCGTCGCCGGTGACTGCGCCGCCGCCCGCTGGCATCGTATCGAAACTGCGCGACCCGGAAGCAGCGGTCAAGGCGCGGAATGTAATCGCGGCGCTCGGCGGGGCCGGTAATATTCAGCGGGTCGATGCCTGCGCCGAGACCCGGTTGCGGCTGGTGGTCAGCGACGACAGCCCGGTGAATGAGACGGCGTTGCAGGCGGCGGGCGTGACGGGGATCATGCGGTTGGCCAATCACACACTGCATTTAATTGTCGGCCTGAACGCCGATCAGTATGCCGCGGAAATGCAGGGGCAACTGGCGGGGCTGTGAAGATCAAGCCGTATGGCTTAAGGAACACAACAATTCCCGGTATCTTGAAAAACTCCTTATCAAGCAATGATTACCGGCTAGACCCGGTAGTCATTGCTTTTATGATCGAGGCGCTCCACAAAGCGAAGGATTGCAACCTGCCGAACGGAATCAGTTCCAGGCGGGATTGGGGAGCCTATTGAAAAAGCCGGGGTCGAAAAACCCTACGCAAAGATATCCAGAGTCTGGCCGACCGCAGCGTCAGGTATTGCCGCGACCGTCGGGGCAGTAGACATGGCCTGCGCCGCCATTTGCACCAGGGGCAACGCGCCCTCAGCCTGGATATCCATTGATTTTTTGAGTACCGCAATCCCGACCTGCTGGGCGATCTGCTGTTGCCGCCAGGCGCTGATCGCGCCAATTGAAAGAGTGTCCATGCCGGTTCTCCTGATAGAACGCAACGGCGTTCGCAAGCGGCTCGGAAAAACTACAAGGGTGCTGCGGGAGATGAAGTGGCGCTCCCTAGGGGTTTCGAACCCCTGTTCCCGCCGTGAGAGGGCGGTGTCCTAGGCCACTAGACGAAGGGAGCGTGATGACTGGCGTCTTGGAAGGAAGCGGGTATTATACCCACGTTTCCACATCCAACAACAAATCCCTTGGAAGCCCCCATTCTGAATCCGCAACCCATCATCATTGCCCGCCCTGATCACAACATCTCGCGGGCCAATATCAGTCCCAACGCGCTTAAAGTACTGTACCGGCTGCGCGAAGCCGGCTATCGCGCCTGTCTGGTGGGCGGGGGGGTGCGGGATTTGCTGCTGGGCCGCGAACCGAAAGACTTCGACATCGCGACTGACGCCCGACCTGAACAGATTTACCGGCTATTTCGCAATTGCCGGCTGATTGGCCGCCGATTCCGGCTGGCGCACGTCCAGTTTGATCAGGAAATCATTGAAGTCGCCACCTTCCGTGGTCACGGCGATGACAGCGAAGAGGGCGATGGCTCCACCGTGGAGCGGGCCGCTGATGGCCGCATCCTCAGTGACAATGTTTACGGCGGCATCGAGGACGACGCTTGGCGGCGGGATTTCACCATCAACGCCCTCTATTACGACATCACCAATTTTGCGGTGCTGGATTATGTCGGCGGGATCGATGACCTCAAGGCCGGTCTGATCCGGCTGATCGGCGACCCGGTGGAACGCTACCATGAAGACCCGGTGCGCCTGTTGCGGGCAGTGCGTTTCGCCGCCAAGCTGGGTTTACGGATCGATCCGGCCACTGAAGCGCCGTTGCACCGGCTGGGCCAGCTACTGGAGAAAATTCCCCCAGCCCGGCTGTTCGACGAAATCCTCAAGCTGTTTTTGGGCGGCAGCGCCATTCAGACTTTTGAGTTGCTGCGTCATTATCGATTGTTTGGTCGGCTGTTCCCGGCCACCGAACGCTGCCTGAGCCATCAGCAGCAGCATTATCCGAAAACCCTGCTGATGCGCACGCTGACTGGAACCGACGCTCGCCTGGCCGAAGGGAAGCCGGTCAATCCGGCATTCCTGCTCGCTGCGCTGCTATGGGAGCCAGTACGAGAACAGACGGAACGGTTGCAAGCATCCGGGCTTGATGAGGTGGACGCGCTGCAAACCGCCGCTGACCTCGTGATCCAGGCGCAAATCCGCCACACCTCCCTGCCGCGCCGCTACAGCCTGCCGATGCGGGAAATCTGGGAAATGCAGCAGCGCTTGACCATCACCACCGGCAAGCGCCCGTTGCGGCTGCTGACGCATCCCCGCTTCCGCGCTGGCTACGATTTCCTGCTATTGCGGGGGGACGCCGATCAACCGGCGGCGAAACTGGCCGAGTGGTGGACCCGGTTCATAGCGATGGACGAGAAGGACCGCCTGCAAGCGGTGTTGCCTTCTCCGAAGAGCAAAAAGGGTAAATCACGCCGCCGGCGCAAACCACGTTCCGCCGGTCCGTCGGATTCCCCGAACCCGCCACCGCCTGAAAGCTGATTGCAGCGTCACCCACTATGCAGCCCATGCGGGCCTACATCGGTATTGGCAGCAACCTGGATGACCCGGTTGCCCAGGTGCGGCGAGCGTTCCAATCCCTGAATGCTCTTCCGACCTGCGCCAGCGTCGCGTGCTCCCCGCTGTACCGCACAGCGCCGGTCGGCGGCCCGCCCGGTCAACCGGACTACATCAATGCGGTCGCCGCGCTGGATACCGCGCTGACCCCTGACGATTTGCTGCAAGCGTTGCAGGCGCTTGAAACCGCGCAGGGCCGGGTTCGCACCGTGCGCTGGGGAATGCGAACCCTGGATTTGGACTTGCTGCTCTACGGTCAAATAACTCGTAACGATTCGTGGCTCACCCTGCCGCATCCCCGTCTGCACCACCGAGCGTTCGTCTTGCAGCCCCTGCATGACATCGCCCCGAATCTGTCCATTCCCGGACGGGGCGCGCTGGCGGAGTTGCTGGCGGCTTGTCCACCCCAGGTCATTGCCCGGCTAGAGCCGACTGCAACCGATCCAGTGAATCAGGCATACTTGGCCATCGCTATTTCGGGCTGGAATCTTTAAACCTTCAACCTTCAACCTTCAACCTCCAAGCGCCGCCCATGTACCAGGAACAAACCACCCGCAAACCGATCACGCTGACCGCCTTGGCGAAGATGAAGCGCAACCGGGAGAAATTCACCGTCCTGACGGCTTACGACGCCAGTTTTGCCGCGCTGCTGGAGGCGGCGGGCGTAGACGTGCTGCTGGTTGGCGACTCGTTAGGGATGGTCATCCAAGGCCGGTCCACCACGGTGCCGGTCACGATGGACGACATGATTTATCACACCCGGCTGGTGGCGAACGGCTGCCGGACGGCGCTGCTGATGGCCGATATGCCGTTTGCCAGTTACGCCACGGTGGATCAGGGCGTCCGCAACGCCGCCCGGCTGATGCAGGAAGGCGGCGCGCATCTCGTCAAGCTGGAAGGCGGCGGCTGGCTGGCGGACACCGTGCGGCAACTCAGCCGCAACGGCATTCCGGTCTGCGCCCATCTGGGTCTGCTGCCGCAGTCGGTGCATAAGCTGGGCGGCTACAAGGTGCAGGGCCGCGAGGAAGCCGCCGCTCGCCAAATCATCGACGAGGCGCTGCTGTTGCAGGAGGCCGGGGCTGATATGGCTCTGGTCGAGTGCATTCCGGCGGAACTGGCGGCGCGGTTGACCGAGGCGCTGACCATTCCGCTGATCGGGATCGGCGCCGGGGCGAGTTGCGACGCCCAGGTGCTGGTCAGCTACGATATGCTCGGGATTACTCCCGGACGCCGCCCGAAATTTTCCAAAAACTTCCTGACCGGCTGCGACAGCCTGCAAGCGGCGGCGGAAGCCTATGTCCGCGCCGTCAAGAGCGGCGAATTTCCCGGTCCGGAACACTGCCTCGCCTGATTGCCGGAGTCCGCTTCATCATGCAAACCGTTCACGGCATTGCCGAATTACGCGCTCAAGTCGCCGCCTGGAAGCGGGCAGGCGAGCGGGTCGCCCTGATTCCCACGATGGGCAACCTGCATCGGGGCCATCTCCGGCTGGTCGAACGGGCGCGGCAATTGGCTTCGCGCACCGTCGCCAGCATCTTCGTCAATCCAACCCAGTTCGGCCCGAATGAAGACTTTGCTGGTTATCCCCGCACGCTGGCCGATGACGGTCGGCAGTTGGGAGCGGTCGGACTGGATCTGCTGTTTGCGCCCGAAGTCGCCGCCATTTACCCACGACCACTGGCGGACATGACCCAGGTCAGCGTACCGGGACTGTCGCAACTGCTGTGTGGAGCCAGCCGCCCGATTCATTTCGGCGGCGTCGCCACGGTAGTCGCCAAGCTGTTCAACTTGGCGCAACCGGACGTGGCGGTCTTTGGGGAAAAGGACTGGCAACAACTGGTCATCATTCGGCGGATGACCGCTGATCTGGATCTGCCGGTCGAAATTATTGGCGTTCCTACGGTGCGGGAAGCGGACGGATTAGCCATGAGTTCCCGCAATGGTTATTTGTCCGCCGAGGAGCGCGCCATTGCTCCGACGCTCCATGCCGTTTTGCACGCCATGGCTGAACAGTGGCGAACCGGCGAGCGGGATTATGGCGCGCTGGAAAATACCGCCAAGGCGCGACTGGCGGCGGCGGGTTTTCGCCCGGATTATGTGGAGATTCGTCGTGCTGACGATTTGCAGCGACCGGAACCGGGTGACGCCGCGCTGCGAATTTTCGCGGCGGCCTGGCTGGGTCGGGCGCGACTGATCGACAATCTGGCGGTTATTTGAATCGGGGGACACCGAATGGGCAGGTACGGACGGCGAGTTTTGATCGCAACCTTGGCGGCGGCAGGCGTATCCACTGCGGTAGCCGACAGCCTGCGTTGCGGCAGTTATCTGGTGAATACCGGCGATTTGCAGTCGCGGGTCCGGCAAATTTGCGGCGATCCGCAAAGCGCCTGGCAGGACGGCTTTCTCGAAGAAACAGTGCGCCGCAGTGATGGTTATTACCCGGCCAATCCCTATCCTCCCCCATCAGGCTACGAAACCGAAACCCGCCGGATCATTCCGGTTTACAAATGGGAATACAGCCTGGGGCCGGGAACCTTCCTCAAAACCCTGGTGTTCCACGGCGATACTCTGGTCGACATTATCGACGGGCCGCGCCAGTAAGCGGCATTTAACCGGCGCTGGTTGCTCCCAAAGCATCCAGCGCCGCCAGCACCTGCCGGGGTTCCAACTGGCCCTTGAAAAACAGCACCGGGCCGGGAATATCCTGAAAATCGGCTGCGCCAACATTCAACCGTTCCGAAACCGCCACGATCAGATCGGGCATCGCCGCCCGGCGCAGCTTGTCCAGCTTGCGGCGCAGATAGTCGGGATGCCAAAAACCCATGATCTCGATGTGCGCCACCCGGCCATCCGGATGGCGCAGGGCAAAATCGGGAACGAACACCGTTCCCTTCAAATCAACGATCGCCACCTCCCGCTCCAGGGTCCACGGCGTTCCCAGCTTGTCCCAGCGGGTCGCGAAGCGCTCTTCCAGCAGGCTGTCATACGCGGGCGGCGGCGCATCCAGTGAACGTAACGGCGATTGCGAATCGATCTGATAGCGCAACTCCAGCCCATCCCGCTGCAACACCGCCTCCATCGTCCAGCGACTGACTCGCAGCAACGCCGGCAGAAACATCGCCATTTGCAAACCGTATTTGCGGGTTTGCTTGAACAGACTGGCCGGACCATCGACGTAAATCTGATAGCCGTCGTCCAGATGACCCTCGACTGCGTACATCAGGCCGTGAAACTTGAGATGGCGGAATAGTCGCCGGTATTCGCCGGGGACATTGCGATGAGCGGTCAGCCGCAGATGCAGCGCCGAATACAGCAGACCTTGCGCCTGGGCCAGGTTGTAGCGATCAATCAACCGCTCCGGGGTGAATTCGGGCAACACGGTCAACCGATGATTTTCCGGCAGATCGGCGTACAGGGCTTCGCGCAAGGTTTCTGCTTCCAATTGATAGCGCGGCGCGACCGCTTCCAGCACCGCCTGAGCCTGGGTTTCGCCATAACCGCCGCGTTCCGCCGCCAAGGTAAACAGTTCCTGTCGCAACAGTTCTGGTTGCAGATCGCCGGTCGCCAGGGTGAATTCAGCGGTATTCAGAGCGAGATGAGCGAAGCCGCGCACAATGCGGTAATCGGGTGAATCACCCTCCAAAGCGCGTAATGCGGCCTGCAATTCACCCCGACTGCGGTGCTGATGGTCGCGGATCAGATTCAAGACCTGTTCGGCCCAGACCTGTTGGTCACGACTCAGGAAACGCGGGTAAACCTCGGCGCCGCGCCGGCGGGAGAAAAGAAGATCGGAGGGAAGCATTTTTGTCCACGGAAGACACGAAAAGCACGGAAAATAAGGAAAAAGCGGAAAGATGAAAAAGATGCAAAAGGCTGGAAAGTTGGAACAACGATAAAGCTGGAGGATGGAAGATGAGCCAATTAAAGTTTGAGGAAGAAACCTTCGTTAGCCGGGGTGCTGTCTTTGAAGTATACCGCCGCACGATAGGCTGCGGTTTTCTCGAGGCGGTCTATCAGGAATGTCTGGAAAAATGACTTGTGGCTCGTGATATTCCATTCATCGCCCAGCACGAATTGCAGTTTTGCTACAAAGACCAAGCGTTGCGGCAGTTTTATAAACCAGACGTGATCTGCTTTGGCAAAATTATCGTTGCGCTAAAAGCCGCCAGTGGGTTGTCGGGAGAACAGCAAGCACAGGTTTTGGATTATCTGAAGGCCACCGGGTGTGAAGTCGGACTTGTGATCAGCTTTGGCTGTCATCCCAAAGCGAGGGTTGAGAGACTGATTCTTCAGCCTTCTTAATCAGTATATTTCCATCTTTTTCGTCTTGTCCGCGCCTTCCGGGTATTCCATGGACCGTAGTCCGGCGTCGTTCCGCCACCCGTTCCTCCCGGGTTTCGCGGGCGATCACTTCGTAAAGCACCGCCTGTTTATCCTCGCCACGCCGCAGTATCCGCCCCAGCCGCTGGACAAACTCCCGCACCGAGGCGCTGCCCGACAGGATCACTCCAATCGAGGCGTCCGGCACATCGACGCCTTCATTCAGCACATTGCTGGCGACAATCGCCGTGTAAGCGCCCGATTTAAACCGTTCCAGAATCGTCTGCCGCTCTTTCACCGCGGTCTGGTGAGTCAGGCAGGGAATCAGAAACCGTTGCGAGACTTCATAAGCCGTGGCGTTGTCTTCGGTGAAAATCACCGCTTTCGCCCCTGGATGGTTGGCCAGGATCATCCCCAGCGCCCGCAATTTGGCCGGGGTGGCGTGGGCGATGCGCCGCGCCGCCCGGTGAGCCCGCATGGCGCGGCGGCCTTCACTGCTGCGGGCCGAACGCATGACGAACCGGTTCCAGCCATCCAGCGAACTCAGCGAAATCTGTTGCCCCTGCAAAAAAGCGTTGCGCTCGTCCAGCGCCTGTTGGTAAGCGCTGCGCTCAGCGGGCGACAGATCAACGTGAACCATCCGCACCTGAAATGCCGCCAGCACATCACCGGCCAGTTGTTCCGGGCGCTTGCGATAAATAATCGGGCCGATCAATTCCGGCAAGTCGGCGTCGCGGCCATCGCTGCGTTCCGGGGTGGCGGTCAGGCCCAGCCGGTAGGGCGCAAGTGAAAACTCGGCAATCACCCGGTAAAACTCCGAAGGCAGGTGATGCGCTTCGTCAAAAATCAGCAGGCCGAACCGGTCGCCGAGCCGTTCAATGTGGCGGGCGGCAGAATCGTAAGTGGCGATGGTCAGCGGTTGCGGCTCGTGATAACCACCGCCGATCAGACCAATCGCCTGATCCGGAAACGCCGCCCGCAACAACGCATACCACTGGTGCATTAAATCCAGGGTTGGAACCAGCACCAGCGCATCCCGCCGCGTCCACGCCAACGCCAGCAGCCCGACCAGGGTCTTGCCCGCCCCGGTCGGCAACGCCACCACACCCCGCCCGTGCGCCGCTTGCCAGGCCGCCAGCGCCTCGCGCTGGTGTGGATAGGGCGTCATGTCCAGCGCACAAATCCACTCCCGACGCTGGTAGCGTGGGGCGCGATTGCCGGCCAGTCGCCCCTTGAGCGGGCCAATCACCGCACTGTAGCAATGTGCCGGAGCACGGTAGGCGTCTATGCGCGGATCGTACTGGAACCAGGCGTCCAGACCCACCGGCAGTTCGGCCACGCCCTCCAGCAACAAGGTGCCCCGGTCGAAACGCAGTTGGCGTTCTGCGTCAGTGCCGCCGGTGCGGTAGACACCCGGATCGTCGTGGGTGCGGTGATTCATTCGCTCAATCGCGCTGGTCCGACAGACTGGAAATCGCCATTTTGATCCAGCACGTTAAATCCGCCGCTTCGGACTTTTCGGTTTAACGCTGGCCGGTTCAGCACGGACAGCAACCTTGGTAACCGCCGGTTTATTGGCTTTAGTCACTGCAACTGTCGTCGGTTTACCTTTGGGATGGGGCGCTACTATTGACTTTCCCTTCGGACTCGCCAGCGCTATTGCGACCGGTTTGTCCGGTTGCTGATGACGACCGCCTGCCGTTGCTTTAGTCTTCGCGAGTACCGGCTTGTCCGGAGCCGCCTGAGCTCTGGCGGTCAGTTGTCTGTGGCCGGAACGTGCATTGCCGTCATCATCATCCTCCTCCTCCACGGCCGCCCGGCTCCGCTGCCCTGCGGGTAACCGAACCATTGCCACTCGCATAGCGGCTGAGTCCTGTCGGACCATACGCAGCGCGGGTTCCGGCATAAGCGGCGGCGGCGGCGCCAAACCATAACGGGTAAAACCATAATCAAGCAGAGTGCGGGCATCCTGCCACAGCGTTCCCCGACTGGGGCTGTTGAAAACGGCCACAATCAACGGAATGCCGCCCCGATCGACCTCACCGACAAAACAGTGTCTGGCCTTAAAAGTGAAGCCGGTCTTGCCGCCACGTGCGCCTTCATAGGACGCCAACAGCCGGTTATGGGTAACCACCGGCACCAGTCGCGCATTGCCATATCCATCCGGCCCCGATTCGATCCGTAATGCGGCGCTGCGAGTGGCGATAATGTCGGAAAAGAGCGGATGGTGAATCGCCTGGCGGAAAATCAGCGCCAGATCATAAACAGTCGAATAATGATCATCATTGGGCAAACCATGCGGATTCATAAAATGGCTGTTGCGCGCCCCGATTTGCCAAGCCTTGGCGTTCATCAATTCGGCAAAACCGGGAACCGAACCGCCCGCCGCTTCGGCCAAGGTTTCAGCAGCGTCATTGCCGGATTTCAACAACAATCCATACAGCAGATCCTGAGTCAGCGCGGCATCGCCGGGATGCAGTCCGATGCGACTGGGCGGGGCGCTGGCCGCCTGCGAACTGACCAGCACCCGCGCATTTGGGTCGAGCCGTTCCATCGCGACCAGTGCGGTCAATACCTTGGTGGTGCTTGCCGGCGGCAAGCGCAGATGTGGTTCTTTGGCGAACAGGACCTCACCCGTAGCGGAATTCATCAGCACGGCGGCCCGAGCGGCGACCAAGGGCGGGGAAAATGCTCCGGGCATCTCTTGGGCCGACACAAAACCGGACGTTCCACACAGAACGATGCCCAGTAACCAGACCGACAATAGTCCAATACCCGACTTGCCCAAACAAAGCCTCGAAAACATGTGCCATACCTCATCGCCATCTTGGATTGGGGTCACAGCCGAAGTGATCCGGCGTAGCGACCCAACGCTGATATTCGCGGAAACCCGATGATTATAGTTGCAGCAGGTGAAAAGTTGGCGACCAGTGACTGCGGTTTTACCGTCCCTCGCACGTCTGCGCCCGAACAGCCTGGCCTATTCAGCCCGCCGCGCAAACGCCAGATCCCAGACCCTATGGCCCAATCGCCGACCGCGCTGCTCAAACCGGGTCAACAAGCGCTGGCTCGGGCGTGGCGCAAATCCACCGCCATCGACCATATTGCGCAGTTCTGGGGTGGCGTTCAACAGATTCAGGATGGAATGGGCATAATTCACACAATCGGTCGCGATGAGCAATTGCCCATCCGGTTTCATTTTGTGCGCCAGCAGTGCAATGAATGGCTGTTGAATCAAGCGGCGCTTATGATGACGCACCTTGGGCCATGGATCGGGAAAGAAAATTTGAATGCGGTCGAAACAGGCGGCCGGTAATTGCCGCTCTAGCACCTCCACGGCGTCGGCGCACAAAATCCGCAGATTCCCTAATTGCAGTTCAGCGGCCCGCAGCAACAAATGGCCGATCCCGGGACGATGGACCTCAATTCCGAGATAATCGGTCTGTGGATCTGCGGAAGCCATCGCCGCCAACGACTCGCCATCGCCAAAGCCAATTTCCAGAACCAGCGGCCCACGCCGACCAAAAACCTGTTCCAGATCCAGTCGCGCCGCGCCGGTATCGATCCCGAATCGGCTCCATAATTCGACGAATGCGCGTTGCTGGGCGTGGGTGATCCGGCTCTCGCGCCGCACAAAGCTACGGATTCGCTGCGACGCATCGGCTCCGGAATTCAAATCAGCCAATGCCGCCACAATCGGCAAAGAATCTTCAGATACGCCGAGTGAACTCATTGCAAAATATGCCTCTGTCTGATCAGTGAACCTGCATGACTCCGCCGGATTATCGTAAAGCGATTAAAAAGGATTGCAGACTCAAAAAAAAGTGTTCTACAATGATTGTGTTGTTCCACTTCTCTTTTCTCCCAACTTGATAAACAACGGTGTCTAAAAAACCATGAGCGATACCATCGAAACCTTCGTCAGCGCTTCTTCCATCGAAGACCTCAAGGCGCTAATCCGGAAAGCCGAGGATGCGATTGAAGAGAAAAAAGTCGGCGAAATCCTGGCTGCGCGTACCCGGATGTTCGAAATGGCCAGCACCTTTGATATGACACCACAGGAAGTTCTCGACTTTTCCGTGCGCAAGCGCCGGGCGGTCGGCGTCCCGAAATTCCGTAATCCGGCCAATCCTGAACAGACCTGGACGGGTCGCGGCAAAAAGCCGGGTTGGCTGAAGCAGGCAGCGGATCCCGAAGCACTGCGCATCCCTGAATAAGCTTTCCCCGCGCCATGCTTTTGCTTGAGGTCCATTTATTCAATCTTGCCGAGAGCATGGTTTATCGGTAGAATATTCACTGTGAGCATAGGCGTCAGTCAATGCGCGAGGCTCGCGGCAATCGTTTGGCGGGTGTAGTTCAATGGTAGAACTTCAGCTTCCCAAGCTGATAGCGTGGGTTCGATTCCCATCACCCGCTCCATAAAATTCAGGGTTACGTTAGCGCGTAACCCTTTCTTTTTGGACGCCACTTTATGCCCGGTGAGGAATATTCGCCATGATTCATGTTGCTATCGCCGGCGCTGCTGGCCGCATGGGCCGCAACCTGCTTGACGCCTGCCGACTGGCGGGGAACATGCGATGCACGGTCGCATCGGAACATCCCGACAGTCCATTGATTGGCGCTGACGCGGGTGAAGCCGTAGGCATTGGCCGACTGGATGCGCCTATTGTCGCCGATTTAGCAGCGCTCACTGACCGCTTTGAGGTGCTGATTGATTTCACCCGACCGGCGGCGACCCTGACTCATTTAAGATTATGCTGCAACGCTGGCAAAGCGATGGTCATTGGCACCACCGGGTTTTCCCCTGAACAGAAAACTGAAATTGCTGCTGCTGCTAAAACGATTCCCATTGTCTTTGCGCCGAACATGAGCGTCGGGGTTAATCTCAGTTTTAAATTGCTGGAACTGGCGGCGCAGGTACTGGGCGATACTGTAGATATTGAGATTATCGAAGCGCATCATCGCCATAAACTGGATGCGCCATCCGGCACTGCTCTGGCAATGGGGCAGGTCATTGCCAAAACCCTCGGCCGCGACTTGAATCAATGCGCAGTGTATGGCCGGGAAGGCGTCACCAGTGAGCGCGACCGCTCGACCATTGGTTTCGCCACGATCCGGGCCGGCGATATCGTCGGTGAACATACCGTGCTTTTTGCCGATATTGGCGAGCGTCTCGAAATTACCCATCGCGCCTCCAGTCGAATGACTTTCGCCAAAGGCGCAGTGCGGGCTGCGGCCTGGCTGGCCGGGCGCCATGCCGGTTTATTCGACATGCAGGACGTCCTCGGTCTGCGCTAAACGATGCGCCCCGCTAGAGCAGCACGGCGCGATTTGGTAGACTCCCCAACCTGAGCTTGTCCCTTGCCCTGTAGTTCCCGGAGCGGCCTTCGCGCCGCTCCTTTATTGTGCGCTTATTTCTGGAGGCTCCCTTGAGGAAACCCGCGCTTCTGGCCCTGGAAGACGGCAGCCTGTTCCGGGGCGAATCCATCGGCGCTGATGGCCATGCCCAAGGCGAAGTGGTTTTCAACACCTCGATCACCGGCTATCAGGAAATCCTCAGCGACCCGTCCTATTGCCGGCAAATCATCACCCTGACCTATCCGCATATTGGCAATGTTGGGACCAATCCCGGTGATGAAGAGGCCATGCAGATTCACGCGGGCGGATTGGTGGTGCGGGATTGCCCGCCCCGCGTCAGCAACTGGCGCAGCCGACAATCGCTGGAAAACTATCTCAGCGAACGCGGGGTGATCGCGCTGGCCGGGATTGACACCCGCCGGTTAACCCGGTTGCTGCGCGAAAAAGGGGCGCAGAGCGGCTGCATCATGGCCGGCAATGATCTGGATGCGGAATGGGCGATCACCCTGGCCCGGGCGTTTCCCGGTTTAAAAGGGATGGATTTGGCGCGAGTCGTGAGTACGGCCGCGCCTTATGCATGGCATGAAGGCGCGTGGCGGCTGACCGGGAACAGTTTTGCCTCGGTCAGTGAAACCCGCTATCACGTCGTAGCCTACGACTATGGCGTCAAGCGCAACATTCTGCGGTTGCTGGCTGAACGCGGTTGCCGGCTGACCGTCGTTCCCGCGCAAACCCCGGCTGCCGACATCATGGCTTTGCAACCCGACGGCGTATTCCTGTCCAATGGCCCCGGCGATCCCGAACCCTGCGACTACGCCATCGCCGCCATTCGCCAATTGCTGGAAACTGGCGTGCCGCTGTTTGGAATCTGTCTGGGCCATCAACTGCTCGGGCTGGCTTGCGGCGCGCGCACCATCAAGATGAAATTCGGCCATCATGGCGGCAATCATCCGGTGATCGACCTGCAAACCAGGCGAGTAATGATCAGCAGCCAGAACCACGGCTTTGCGGTCGATGAATCCACGCTGCCGGCCAAGGTGCACGCCACCCACCGCTCGTTATTTGACGGTTCGCTGCAAGGCATCGCCTGCGCCGACCGACCGGCCTTCAGCTTTCAAGGCCACCCTGAAGCCAGCCCCGGCCCGCATGACGTGGCCCCGCTGTTCGACCGGTTCATGGAACTGATGGCGGCGCACCGATCCCACTGACCCTCCAACCCGCTGATACCTTTAACTAAGAATTTACCGTATTCCGTTCTTTCTTTTTTCCGTGCTTTCCGTGTCTTCCGTGGACAAACGATTTAAGCCATGCCCAAGCGCACCGATTTAAAAAGTATCCTGATGATTGGCGCCGGTCCCATTGTGATCGGCCAAGCCTGCGAATTTGACTATTCCGGCGCCCAGGCCTGCAAGGCGCTACGGGAAGAGGGCTACCGGGTCATCCTGGTGAACTCCAACCCGGCCACCATCATGACCGACCCGAACATGGCCGACGCGGTGTACATCGAGCCGATCCACTGGCGCACGGTGTCTCACATCATCGCTCGTGAACGCCCCGACGCGCTGCTGCCCACCATGGGCGGCCAGACCGCGTTGAACTGCGCCCTTGACCTGGTCCGGCATGGGGTGCTGGAACAGTACGGCGTAGAGATGATCGGCGCATCGCCCGATGCGATTGACATGGCCGAAGATCGCGACCGGTTCCGCAAGGCCATGAATGAAATCGGCCTGAAAACCCCGCGCTCGGTCATTGCCCATACCCTGGAAGAGGCGCTGGCCCGGCAACCCGATATCGGTTTCCCCGCCATCATCCGGCCCTCATTCACCCTCGGCGGCAGCGGCGGCGGCATCGCCTATAACCGTGAGGAACTGGTCGACATTGTGGAGCGCGGCCTGGATCTGTCGCCGGTCAACGAATTGCTGATCGAAGAATCGGTGCTGGGCTGGAAAGAATTTGAAATGGAGGTGGTGCGGGATTGCGCCGACAACTGCATCATCGTTTGCTCCATCGAAAATCTTGATCCGATGGGCGTCCATACCGGCGACTCGATCACCGTCGCCCCGGCGCAAACCCTGACCGACCGGGAATACCAGCTCATGCGCAACGCCTCGCTGGCGGTGTTGCGCAAAATCGGGGTTGATACCGGCGGCTCCAACGTCCAGTTCGCTATTAATCCGGCCAACGGGCAGATGGTGATTATTGAAATGAACCCCCGGGTATCCCGTTCCTCGGCGCTGGCGTCCAAGGCGACGGGCTTTCCCATTGCCAAGGTGGCGGCCAAGCTGGCGATCGGCTACACCCTGGATGAATTGCAGAACGAGATTACCGGCGGGCGCACTCCGGCTTCGTTTGAGCCGAGCATTGATTACGTCGTCACCAAGGTGCCGCGCTTCAACTTCGAGAAATTCCCGCAGGCTGATCCGCGCCTGACCACGCAAATGAAGTCGGTCGGCGAAGTGATGGCGATTGGCCGCACCTTCCAGGAATCGATTCAAAAGGCGTTGCGCGGGCTGGAGATCGGGGTGGACGGTTTCACCGAAATTCTGGATCGCACCCAAGCGAACCCGAACACGATCCTCAAGCACGAACTCGGCGTCCCTGGCGCACGCCGGTTGTGGTTCGTCGCCGAAGCGTTCCGGCTCGGCTATTCAATAGAGACGCTGTATGAACTGACCTGGATCGATCCCTGGTTTCTGGCGCAGATCGAGGAACTGGTGCAGATCGCCGGCGAAACCCGTCTGCACGGGCTGGCGGGACTACAGCAGCGGGAGCGGCTGTATTTTCTCAAGCGCAAGGGCTTCTCCGACAGTCGACTGGCGACCTTGGCCGGCTCGGATGAGACCACCGTCCGCCAGTTGCGGGAGCAACTGGACGTGCATCCGGTCTACAAGCGGGTGGATTCCTGCGCTGCTGAATTCGCCACCAGCACCGCCTACCTGTATTCGACCTATGAAGAAGAGTGCGAGGCCGAACCAACCAACCGAAAAAAAATCATGGTGCTCGGCGGCGGTCCCAACCGCATCGGCCAGGGCATTGAGTTCGACTACTGCTGCGTTCACGCCGCGCTGGCGCTGCGTGAAGATGGTTACGAAACCATCATGGTCAATTGCAACCCGGAAACGGTGTCCACGGATTTTGACACCTCGGATCGGTTGTATTTCGAACCGCTGACGCTGGAAGACGTGCTGGAGATCGTCCGCAAGGAGCGGCCGGAGGGCGTGATCGTTCAGTACGGCGGCCAGACTCCGCTCAAACTGGCCAAACCGCTGGAGATCAATGGCGTTCCGATCATCGGCACCAGCCCGGACGCCATTGATCAAGCCGAAGATCGCGAACGGTTCCAGCAGATGATCCACCGCCTCGGCCTGTTGCAGCCGCCCAACCGCACCGCTCGCGAACCGGAAGAAGCGGTGCGGCTGGCGCGGGAAATTGGCTATCCGCTGGTGGTGCGGCCCTCCTATGTCCTCGGCGGACGAGCGATGGAGATCGTCCATCAGGAAGAGGATTTGCGCCGCTACATGCGCGAGGCGGTGCAGGTCTCCAATGACTCGCCGGTGCTGCTGGATCACTTTCTCAGCGACGCAGTGGAAGTCGACGTCGACGCCCTCAGCGATGGGCGGGACGTAATCATCGGCGGGATCATGGAGCATATCGAGGAAGCCGGGGTTCATTCCGGCGATTCGGCCTGTTCGCTGCCGCCCTACTCGCTCAGTCCGGCGGTGCAGGATCGGCTGCGGCGGCAGATGCGGGCGATGGCGCTGGAACTGGGCGTCATCGGCTTGATGAACGCCCAGTTCGCCATTCAGGGCGACGCCATTTACATTCTGGAAGTCAATCCCCGCGCCTCCCGCACCGTGCCGTATGTGTCCAAAGCGACCGGTCGGCCACTGGCCAAGATCGCCGCTCTCTGCATGGTTGGGCGCAGTCTGGCGGACCAGGGCGTATCCGGCGAGATTATCCCCGCCTATTATTCAGTCAAGGAAGCAGTATTTCCCTTCGTCAAATTCCCCGGCGTCGATCCGCTGCTGGGGCCGGAGATGAAATCCACAGGCGAAGTGATGGGCGTTGGCCGCAGTTTTGGCGAGGCCTTCGCCAAGGCGCAACTGGGGGCCGGCGATCAATTGCCGCGTGGCGGGCGGGCTTTTATCAGCGTCCGCGATGCGGACAAGGCCAAGACCGTCGAGATCGCCCGCGATCTGGAACGACTCGGTTTTACGCTGGTAGCGACCAAAGGCACAGCGGCGATGCTGCGAACCCACGGGCTGGATTGCGAAACGGTCCACAAGGTCGGCGAGGGCCGTCCGCACATCGTGGACTCTATCAAGAATGATCGGATTCATCTGATCATTAACACCACCGAAGGCAAGCAGGCAATTGCCGATTCCTTCTCCATTCGCCGCGAGGCTCTGATGCACAAAGTCAGCTACACCACCACGCTCGCCGCGGCGCGGGCGACGTGCCAAGCCTTGCGCGAACTCGACAACGCCAGCGTCAACTGCCTCCAGGATTTGCACCGGGAGCTACACCCATGATTAAACGGGTACCGATGACCGCCGCCGGCGCGGTCAAACTTCGCGCCGAGCTGCATGAACTCAAGGCAGTAGCGCGGCCACGCATCACCGCCGCCATTGCGGAGGCTCGCGCCCATGGTGATTTGAAAGAAAACGCCGAATATCACGCCGCCCGTGAGCAGCAGAGCTTCGCTGAAGGGCGGATCGCCGAGATTGAAACCAAACTGGCCAACGCTCACATCATCGACATCACTCAGTTACCGCCCTCGGACAAGGTAGTTTTTGGGGCGACGGTGTTGTTTATCGATGAGGATAATGGTGAAGAACGACGCTATCAAATCGTCGGTGAAGATGAAGCTGACATCAAACAGGGCAAAATTTCCTTCAGTTCGCCGATTGCCCGCGCGCTGATCGGTAAATTCGCCGGCGATGTAGTGGAGGTGCAAACGCCAGGTGGTCTCAAAACCTGTGAGATCGTTGAAGTGCAGTATCTCTAAGTCACAGCGCAAGCTTGTCAAAAGCGGCGTCCAGTCTTTATAATGCGCTTCCTGTTTTGACGGGCGATTAGCTCAGCGGTAGAGCACTGCCTTCACACGGCAGGGGTCGCTGGTTCGAACCCAGCATCGCCCACCATTAAATCAATCGCTTACGTTTGTTTCATGCTCCTTGTTTCTTGGGGTATGACCAAATTATGACGATCCAGCACCGCAACCGTCTGTTGCAACTGATCCGGCATGAGATGCGCGTACACGCTCATCGTCACTTGGATATCCGAATGGCGGAGTAACCGGGCAACTTCTTGGATCGGCGTCCGCGCTTGCACCAACCATGATCCGCAGGTTCGGCGCAAATCGTGGGGCGTACAGTGCGCGATACCGGCCCGCCTGACGGCGGCGGTGAATCCTTTCTTGACGCTGTTGATCCGTTGCCCATGCTTGTCGCAAAACACCCACCGTGCTGCCGGACAATAAGTGGCCCGAAATCGGGCGCGTGATAGAATCACTTCGCGTGCTGTTCTGTTCAACGGCACGCTTCCCAGTTCCCCGTTTTTCTGGTCTCCCGCCCCCAGCAGGACATAGTTCTGCTGGAGGTCTACCCGACTCCATTCCAGCTTGAGCATTTCGCCGG
>JAJHPN010000311.1 GCA_020890855.1 Candidatus Contendibacter sp.
GTGGTGGCGGCGGTGGTGGTGGCGGCGGCGGTGATGGCGGTCCAAGCGCCGCCGAGCAGCAACGCAAAAAAAAGGAGGAGGAAGCCGCCTCATCCGAGGAGATCTCCACCCTCAAACAGGGGCTGGAAGAGGCGCTGTCCACTCTCAAGCGGGCGCGGCTGGGCGGCAAATCCGGCCGCTTCCAGTACCTCTACCAACTGCCTTGGTACATCATCATTGGCCCACCCGGCTCCGGGAAAACCACCGCGCTGATTAACTCCGGATTGCGTTTTCCACTGGGCGCCGGGAAGGTGCGCGGAGTGGGTGGCACCCGTAACTGCGACTGGTGGTTCACTGACGAAGCGGTGATGATCGACACTGCGGGCCGCTACACCACCCAGGACAGCCATGAGGAAGTGGATCGGGCGGCGTGGCGCGGTTTTCTCGACCTGCTCAAGAAGCATCGCAAGCGCCGGCCGATTAATGGCGCTTTCGTTGCGCTCAGCCTGGCGGATCTGATGCAGCAGACCGAAGAAGAACGGACTGCCCAGGCGCTGGCGATCCGGCAGCGCATCCAGGAACTGCACGAGCATTTCGGGATCCGCTTTCCGATCTATGTGCTGTTCACCAAGGCCGATTTGATCGCCGGTTTCATTGAGTTTTTTAACGATCTGGGGCAGGAAGAACGAGCGCAGGTCTGGGGCGCGACCTTCCCGATGGATGATCCCGCCAATCCGGAAGGGGTGGTCGAACGGTTCAACAGCGAGTTCGAACTGCTGGAGCAACGCCTTAACGACCGGTTGGTGGAGCGCCTCCAAGACGAGCGCGACCCGCAGCGGCGCGATCTGATCTACACCCTGCCCCAGCAGTTCGGCTCGCTGCGGCAGGTCGCTGACCGGTTTCTGACCGAGGTCTTCCGGCCCAGCCGCTACGAAGAGCGGGTGCTGTTGCGCGGCTTTTACTTCACCAGCGGCACCCAGGAAGGCACCCCGATTGACCGGCTGACCAGTGCGCTGGCCGCCACCTTCGGGCTGAACCGACAGACGCTCAGCACCTTTTCCGGCAAGGGCAAGAGCTACTTCATCACCCGCTTGCTGCGCGATGTCATCTTTCCGGAAGCTGAGCTGGCCGGCGCCAACCTGCGGGTGGAGCGCTGGCGGGCCTGGATTCAACGCGGAGCCTACGCCGCCGCAGTGCTGATCACCGCTACCGTCGCCACCCTGTGGCTGGTCAGTTACGCCCGCAATGAAATCTATGTGCGCGCGGTGGAAAAACAGCGCCAGGAAGTCGCCCGGCAGATTCAGGCGCTCTCTCCGGATCAGACCGATCCCGCTGCGGCGCTCACCTTGCTGAATGTGGCTCGCACCATTCCCGGCGGCTATGACGACCGCCAAGCCAGCACGCCCTGGCTGATGGGTTTTGGTCTCTATCAGGGCGACAAGCTCGGCGGTCAGGCCCAGGCGATCTATCAGCGGCTGCTGCTACAGGCCTTGCTGCCGCGCATTGTACTGCGGCTGGAGGAACGGTTGCGGCAGAACGCCGGCAATCCCGGCGCGTTGTACGATACGCTTCGGGTGTACCTGATGCTGGACGACGCGCAGCATTTCGACGCCAAGGCTGTCAAGGAGTGGCTGGAGCGGGACTGGCAGGCCAATCTGCCGCGCACGGTCAGCCGGGAGCAGCGTGACCAGTTGTCGGCGCATCTGGACGCCCTGTTGCAACAGGCCCCGCTGCAATCACCCATCGCCCTGGACGCCGCCCTGATCCAGAGCACCCGGACCCTGCTCAATCAGGCTCCGCTGTCCCAGCGTATTTACGACCGGCTCCGGCAGCGCCAGCGCAGCGCTGGCCAGCCGCCGGATATCGGCCTGGTCGTCGCCGCCGGCCCCGATGCGCCCCGGGTGTTCGATCGCAAGAGCGGCCAACCGATGAACAGCGGGATTCCTGGTCTGTACAGCTACAACGGCTACTACCAGTTTTTTCTGAACGAGAACCCCAAGCTGGTCGGGCAACTGGCCGATGAAAGCTGGATTCTGGGGACGAACGTCCAAGTGTCCAGCGACCCGGCCGACCGGCAGCAGGTCGCCGACGGGGTGTGCCGGCTGTATTTCAATGATTTCCAAAAACAATGGCAGGATTTACTGGCGGATCTGGCGATCAAGCCGCTGTCCAGCCCGGTTGCGGCGCTCGAAATCCTGCAAGTGCTGTCGGCCCAGGCCGATTCGCCATTACGCAAACTGTTTGAAACGGTCACCCGGGAAACCGCGCTGAACCAGCCGCCGCCGGCCCCGCCGCCGGACGTCAGCAAGCCGCCGCCCGACAAGTCGATTACCGACAAGATCGCCGGTATTCTCGGCGCGCCGCCGCCTGCGGCCATTCCCACGCTGCAACCCTGTACCCCCGATATCCGGCTCAACAGTTTCAACGCCCTGTATGGCCGTGAAATCAAAGGCGCTGACGGGGTGATTCCGCCACTGGATAAAACCTTGGCCACCCTCTCCGAGCTGTACAGCCAGATGAACGCGATTACCCGCGCCAAGGAAACCAGCCCGGACGGAAGCGTCCCGCAAACCATCAAGGATCAGATCGCTAACGTGATCAACCAGTTGCAGGTCGACGCTACGCGCAAGCCGCCACCATTCAACACCTTGCTCAACAAACTGGCCCTGGACAGCGCCGACAGCGTTCGCACTCTGCGCGACCGGTTGAACGCACAATGGAAGGCGGCGCAAATTACCGCTTTTTTTCAGGACAATCTGAATGGCCGCTATCCGCTGGTGCGTAGCTCCATTCAGTGGAGCGGCGCTGGGGCGAATGCGCCGGGGGCAGCGCTACCGACCAATAGCATTCAGTGGGTTGGCCAAGGCCCAGCCACTCCCATCGCCCGCCCCACGGTGCAAGGCCCGCCGGACGCGACACTGGCCGCCTTTGGCCGATTCTTCGGCCCGAATGGACTGATGGATAGTTTCTTCAAGCAAAACCTGCAAGCCTATGTGGATACTTCGAGCAGCGTCTGGCGCTGGCGCGGCTCCACTGCCGGCCCGGAAAGTCTCCCACCGGAGACCGTACAAGTATTCCAGCGGGCGGCGGTGGTCCGCGATGCGTTATTCAGCGGCGCCAGTCAAACCCCGCTGATCCGTTTTCAGCTAACGCCGCTCGAACTCAGCGGCGACGCCAGTCAGGTTGCGATCAACCTTGACGGCCAGACGATCAGCTACACCGCTGGTCAGGCGGCGCGGGCCGCCGATGTGCAATGGACGGGCGCGGGCGGCCAGGCGCGGGTCGAGTTCCTGCCGCCAGTCGCCGGCAGCCCCTCGCAGTTAAGTGAAACCGGCCCTTGGGCGTGGTTCAAGATTCTCGATCAGGCGCAAATTCAGCCGCTGAGCACTAGCCAGTTCCGGGTCGTGTTTCAAATGGGCGCCCGGCAAGTCGCCTATGATTTGCGCACCGCTGGCGGCGTCAATCCATTCCGTTTGCGGGAGTTGGAGGGTTTTCGGTGTCCAGATCAACTGTGACGCCCGAATCCACCGGCTTTTTCGGCAAGCTGCCGGGCCGGGGCGACTTTATCAGTCGCCATTTACCCCGGAGTTTTCTCGATCCCTGGGATGACTGGCTGCAAGCCGCCATTGCCGCCAGCCGCAGCCAATTGGCGGAATCCTGGCGCGATTATTACTGCACCAGTCCAATCTGGCGGTTTGCGCTCGGTCCTGGCCTGTGCGGCCCGGCGGCTTACGCCGGGATCCTGATGCCCAGCATGGATCGGATCGGTCGCTACTATCCGCTGGTGATCGCCGCGCCGCTGGACTCGGACTGGCCGCTGTTGACGCTGCCATTTACCGCTGACTCCTGGTTCCGGCAGGCGGAGCAACTGGCGCTGGCGGGCCTCGATAACGACGAGCTGGACCTGGATGATTTCAGTCGACGGGTGGAAACGCTGGGGCCATTGCCGACTACCGGCTTTGCGGCGGGCGATGCAGCAGCAACCAGCCGTGCTTGGTGCTGTCCCCTGCCGGATGTGTTGGACTGGTCCCAAACGCTGCCAGCGCTGGCGCCTCACCTGCTGGCGCAGGGGTTTGCCCAGCCCAGTCTGTGGTGGACGGAGGGATCTGAATGGGTGGTCCGCTGTCTGCTGTTGTGCGAGGGCCTGCCGCCCATCGAAGGTTTTGCGGCGCTGCTGGCCGGGGATTGGCGACAACGGGGCTGGAGCGAAAAACCGCTCGCCCGCATTGATGGTGATTCCGGTGCGTCGTCCGCTGCCGGAGAGGACGAATGATGAACACAAAATCCCCCTTCCAGTGGTCATCCGCCGGGCGCAGCCATGTCGGCATGGTCCGGGCGATCAATGAGGACGCCTGCGTCGCCCTGCCTGAACTGGGTCTTTGGGCGGTTGCTGATGGCATGGGCGGCCATGAAGCCGGCGATGTCGCCAGCCGAATGATCGTTGAGATGTTGCAGCAGACGCCATCTCCCACCAGTTGGCAGGCTCTTCTGGACTCGGTGCGGGAACGGCTGCACGAGGTCAACCGGCAGTTGCGTGAGGAATCCGCCCGGCGCTACCAACACCGCACTATCGGCAGCACCGTGGTGGTGCTGGTGGCCTATGAAGACCAATGCGCCTGTCTTTGGGTGGGCGACAGCCGGATTTACCGGTTGCGCGATGGCGGACTGCAACAACTGACCCGTGACCATAGCCACGTCCAGGAGTTGGTCGATCAGGGCTTAATCGCGCCCGAGGACGCACATCGCCATCCGCTATCCAACGTGATCACCCGAGCGGTGGGATCAGCGGATGAGTTGCGCATTGATGAAGTTGATCACCCGTTGCGGGCTGGCGACATGTTCCTGTTGTGCAGTGACGGCCTCAACAAGACCGTCAGTGATGAAGAAATCGCCCGCTTGCTGGCCCACAGCGACCACAATTGCCAGGAAGCGGTCAAGGCGTTTATCCATCTGGCGCTGATGCGGGACGCCAGCGACAACGTGTCGACGGTGGTGGTGAATATCAGTGAAGGGGTTGAGGCGCCGACCGAGAGCGCTGAGGACCCTGGCTCGGAGACCTTGGCTAATCCGATCCCGCCAGACTGGTATCTGCAATAGCAGCAAAAGGTTATCGCCCGCGCCGGTACAGCGGCAACGGTTGGTCAGTGGCGGGCTGGTAGCTCTCGCTGAACTCGCCAAACGCCGCCAGCGCATCATCCAGACGACGATCCGCCCGCAGCTCGAAAGCATCAAAGCCGCTGCGGGCCATAAACAACAATTGATCGCGCAAGACATCGCCGACCGCCCGGATTTCGCCCTGATAGCCGTAGCGCTCCCGCAATAGCCGGGCCTGGGAATAGGCGCGGCCATCGGCGAACTTGGGAAACTCCAACGCCACGACGTCCCAATGTGGCAAATCCCCGGCGAGATCCGCGACCGGAGCGGTATTTGGCGCCCGCACACCCAGTGGCCCGCCCCGCGCCAGCAGCGCCGTCCGTTCCTGACCCCAGCGGGCCAGCGAAACGATGACCGGTCCGGCGGGCAATTCGGCATCATCGGCGATGTGTCGCCAGGGATCTTCGATGATCTGCCGGTTCTTGATGATTTGTCCCATGATCCCGCTCCTCACGCTGCTTCAGTTTGCACCGGTCGCGTCGCCCGTAACTTTCGCGCGGTCCCGGCATCCGTTTCCCCCGCGTAGACCCGCGCCCGGAAGGGTTCCAAGCCAATGCGCCGGAAGGCGTCGAGGAACCGTTCGCCCTCGTCGCGTTGCTCCACATAGACCCGCAGAATGCGCTCCAGGGTGTTGGCAACCTCGGTTTTTGGCACTGACGGGCCAAGAATATCGCCCAGCGCCACGTCATTTTCCGACGATCCGCCCAGTGAAATCTGGTACCACTCCTCGCCTTTTTTATCGACGCCGAGAATGCCGATATGGCCGACGTGATGGTGGCCGCAAGCGTTCATACAACCGGACATGTTCAGTCGAATTTCGCCGAGGTCGTAGAGATAATCAAGTTGATCAAACTTCTCGTTAATCTGGTGGGCGACAGAAATCGAACTGGCGTTGGCCAGGCTGCAAAAATCCAGACCGGGGCAGCAGATCATGTCGGCCAGGGTGCCGATCACCGGCGCGGCCAATTGCTGGGTCTGAAGATCCTGCCAGAGCGGATAGAGATCAGCCTGACGCACGTCGGCCAGCAGCAGGTTCTGATGGTGGGTGGCGCGGATCTGGCCAAAGCTGTAGCGGTCCGCCAGATCGGCCAGCGCGTCCATTTGATCGGCGGTGATGTCGCCCGGCGCCACCCCTGGGGTTTTCAGGGCCACAAACACATTGTGGTAACCAGCCACCTTGTGATCGGCGATGTTGTGCCGCACCCAGGCCGCAAACGCTGGATCGCCCCGTAGCCACTGCTCGCAACCGGCGTCAGATGCGGCGTCGGCTGCATAGTGCGGCGGGGTGAAATAGCGGCGCACCCGTTCAATTTCTGCGTCGTCCACGACCAGCCCGGAGTTCCGGATGTACGCCCATTCCGCTTCCACTTGCTCACGGAAGGCCGCCGCTCCCAGCGCCTTGACCAAAATCTTGATCCGGGCCTTGTAAATGTTGTCGCGCCGCCCATGCTGGTTGTAGACCCGCAGGATGGCTTCCAGATAACTCAACAAGTCGCGTTGCGGCAAAAACTCGCAGATAACCTGGCCAATGATGGGCGTCCGGCCCAGTCCACCGCCAACCAGCACCCGGAAACCGATTTCACCCTGGGCGTTGCGCAGCAGGTTCAGGCCGATGTCATGGACATGGGCGGCGGCGCGGTCGTGGGTGCCGCCGGTGACGGCGATCTTGAACTTGCGCGGCAGATAGGAAAATTCCGGGTGGAAGGTCGACCATTGGCGAATGATTTCGCAGTAAAGGCGCGGGTCTTCGATCTCATCCTTGGCGACCCCGGCCAAGTGATCGGAAGTCACGTTGCGAATACAGTTGCCGCTGGTCTGAATGGCGTGCATTTCGACCTGCGCCAGTTCAGCCAGAATATCCGGCGTCTCTTCCAGCTTCGGCCAGTTGTACTGGATGTTTTGGCGGGTGGTGAAGTGGCCGTAACCCTGGTCGTAGCGGCGGGCGATATGCGCCAGAGTCCGTAATTGCCGCGAGGCCAGCAACCCGTAGGGAATGGCGACCCGCAGCATCGGCGCATGGCGCTGGAGATAGAGGCCGTTCATCAACCGCAGCGGCCGGAACTCGTCTTCGCTCAATTCACCGGCCAGATAGCGCCGCACCTGGCCCCGGAACTGGGCGACCCGTTCATCGACAAGCTTTTGATCATATTGGTCATATTGATACATGGTGAGTTCCCGCCTGGAAGTCCGGTTATCTTTGGATCGCCAAGTGTGGAACCCTAGCATTTTATGTATATGCAAATAAAGAATTTTTTAACCATAAATTTATAATTAAACCTTCTGAAAAAAGGCATTTCAGCAAACAGCCCCACCACTCCCGGATTACGCCGGCCAGCGGCATAATGACCCGTATTCTTACAATATTCTGGCGTCCCGAAACCGGACACGATCATGGTCGATATGCCGCTATCAACCCGCACTTCGCCAGTGAGCGTGAATCGCTCCAATCCCGGACTGGCGGCGCTCGCCACAACCGCAGGTGAGCAACCCATCGCTGTTTCCGGAAGCGGCCGCCTGGCCCGTGGACTGTCGGCGCAACTGTCGCTGTCGACCTTGGGCGGGTTCAAAAGCGCGGTATTGGAATTTCGGAATGCGGCCGCAACGCTTGCCGCGCTGGCCAAGATGCTGATTATGGAGTCGCCCTTCAACGCCACTGCGCCGGAGGTTGCCGGCAAACCAACGCCTGACGCGACGCGCCCGATCTTGCAATCCACCGGACAGGCGATTGTGAACCCCGATACGCCTCCATCGCGCCTGCAAACCACTCCGGTCGGTGGCGCGGCGTTGTCCGCCCTCCCCTCCGCCACTGCACTGATGCGAGCGGTGCAAACCTTCGTCGCCGCTCACAACCAGTTGGCCGCCACCCTTAGTGGTTTGACCGACGGAACGCCACTGTCGCCTGCGACTGAACCATCCGTGGCCGGGGAGGCAACCCCTCTGCCCGGAACATCGACCGCCCTGCCTCGAACCGTCGCGTTGAACTTGCCCAGCGGGGAATCAGAGAACATCTCGCAGCCTGCTGGAGTTCGCGTCGAAGAGACCCGTGGATCGCCCCACAATAACACCGCGCCCGCAACATTGAGTCAACCAGCGCGGCGACTTCTTGATGCGCTCGCGGCGACTGTTTCCCGATGGCCCGGCTTGGAGGCGATCGGCCTGACGCCAGACCGTGAGGGCGGATTGCGCTTGGATGCGGGCCAGTTGCAGGCGGCGGTTGCCGCGCAACCCCGGACAGTCGCGAAACTGTTTAGTGAGCTGGGCGCCGCTGCTGATGAGGCAGCGCCGCCAGCGCCGTCAACGCCGCTCAGCGTCGCGCTGACCGAGTTTCGGGAGAAAGCGCAAGTGTTGACCCGTCTGGCGCGACTGTTAGCCTCTCCTACTCCAGCGGTGGCGGCGCCACTGTCGACCGGCGGCGCGGCGAATGCGCCCTCCATAGTCGAGACCGCGCAACCTTTGCCAACGGGCGCCCTGCCAGCGCCGCCTGACACTGCGCCAACCGGGAAGGCCGGCCCCGGCGCGTCATCCGCTGCCCCATCGACACCCTCGTTAAGGTCCGGCGTAATAACGGCGGCGCTCCTGAATCCAGAGCAGGACTCTCCAGAGATCGAAACGATTTATCTGAACCGCCGGGAAACGTTGCTTTCTACCGCGTTGCCACGCCCCGACGCCCGGTTGGCGGTACTCACTATCCAGATTCAGGCCGGACGTTATAACGCCGCCACTCAGCAGTTTGTGGCCGATTCGCCACAACCGCCGGTCAGCATAGCTTCAGGCGATGCTGGCGATACCTTGCCCGATCTGCGTGATGCGATCCGCGCCGCTGCGCCGGAGTTGGGCGCGGCGGTGGTCAAGGACGGCGCGGGCTACCGGCTGGCGGTGCGCCTGCCCGAGGAAACCACTCTGCGCAACGTCGCCATCACTCTTGGCAAAACAGCGGTTTCCACTGCCCCAGGCGAGGGGCAACTACTGGGTTTTACCGTGCAGCGCGATGCTGATGCGGTGCAAACGGCGGTGCAATCCTTCGTTGGCGCCTACAATCGGCTGGGTAGTGCGATGCATTTCCTGACGGGCGACCCTCAGGCGCAAACCCTGGCCGATCCTTTGCGGCAGGCGCTAGCTGGCGCCCTGGCGAATCCCGAACGGATCCGCACTCTGGCGCAAGCAGGCGTTACCATGCAGCGCGATGGTTCACTGTTGATCGACCCGGTGCGACTGCAGAAAGCGGCGGAAGCCCATCCTCGACGGCTACTGGATCCATTCGCCGATCTGAGCGGCGATGAAAAGGATGATGACGATCAGACGCCGGCATTGACGGATTCCTTCGCCGACTGGTTATCCGACCTCAAAGACGATCAGGAATCCTGGGACCGTCGCCTGGATAATCCATCGCGGGAACCGGCGCTCAACCCGGACGGCGGACGGCAGTCAAACAGCGGGCTGGACGCCGTGGCCGCCCGCTGCCGCGCCCGTCTCGAAACGATGGATCAGCTCGCACGGCAGTTACTGTCTACCGAGGCGTGGCTGGAACAGGAATTGGCGCGGCTATCGGGAGAAACCGTTGTTGGAATTTAAATCTCGCCCCTAACCCGCTGCTTGCGCATAACGCCCTTGTCGCTATGCCAACCACGCTACAGCCCATCTGTAGTAGCGCCTGCTGGCGGCAGGTTAAAGCGTTTAGCGCCCGTCCCGTATGAGCGTCGGTCGTTCTGTCTTGGGATAAATCCTGCTACTCTTTGAGGAAAGCCGGTGGGAGGGAGTTATGCCAGTCCGACATGTTCTTGTAGTAGACGATTCCAAGTCAGCGCGATTGATGCTGCGCAAGATGTTGCAAGGTTTTGGCTTGACCGTCGATATGGCCGAATCAGCCGAGGATGCGCTCAACTATCTACGTGACCAGCGTCCGGATGCGATCTTTATGGATCACACCATGCCGGGTATGGATGGATTGACCGCCGTGCGGCAGATCCGGAACGATCCGGCCACCGCCGCCATACCTATCGCGATGTATACCTCCAAGGATGATCCTGGTTATCAGATGCAAGCCCGCTCCGCTGGAGCCATTGGCGTACTGACCAAACCGGCGATGCCCGATGTGCTGGGCGTTACGCTGGAACGAATGCATCAGGCGTTCGACACCGCTTCGATCTCATCCGCTGCGCTGGTCGCGCCTGCCGCCGGAATAACAGTTGAACAGGTTGAGAAACTCGCGCTTGAGAAAGCCGAGATGGTGTTCTACGAAGCGATCGAATCGCAAGTGTTGCCATTGATCAACGATGTCATTGCCAAGCTGCGCCGCGACTTCGACACCAGCCAGGAACCGATGATCGCGCGGATCGCGGCGCGGACTTGCGAAGCCCAGCTGGCGGAGTGGCGACCGCCGGAGCCGCCGCCGCCCGAAGCCCCGCCGCTCGAAGATCCGGGCGCTGTTTGGACCCGGCTGGCTCCGTACATGGCTGAGCAGCTAAAGATTTTCCGGCGGGAAGAGCGGGTGGCTCTGGAAAAACTGGCGCGTGAAACCGCTGCTCAAATCTGCCAGAGCCAGTTGCATGAACTGTCCGGGCGGCTGGTGCAGCAATTGAGCAACCGGTATGCCGAAGCCGTCCAGAAAGCGGGTGCGGTTGCTCGCGAAGCTGCCGGCCAGGTCGCCCGGGAAGCAGCGCTGCAAGCCATCAGCGAAGCAACGGCGATCCGTTCCGGGGAGCGAGACGCCGCAGTCGTGATAGAACAAACCGCCCGTCAGGACTGGAGCCATGGACAGCGGGAACTGAAGCAACTTATTTATTTGATCGGCGGCGGCGCAGCCGCTATCGGCCTCGGCGCCGCACTGCTGGCGTATGTCGCCCGGTGAGCCTGCAATGACGCCCGTTCGAAAACCAAACACAATAAAACCAGTGGGTTCTAACCTATGACCGATATGACCTATCTGATTATTGGAGCAATCGCCGGGATTGCCGCAGGCGGCGCCATAATCTACCTGCTGTTTTACCGATCCTTGCTGCGCAACCACCTGGCGGCTCAGCTCGAACTGAGCGAGATGCAGGTGAAGAATAACGAGCTGCAAGCCGCCCTGCTGGAAGGCCAGGCGCAAGCCTATCAAGTTCGCCAGGCGGCGCTGGCCCAGCAGAAACGGCTGGAAAACGATCTGGCTGAGGCGCGCGAGCGCCATGCTGAACAGGAGAGCCGTAGCGCCAGTTTGCAAGATGACGCCGCCCGGCAGCAGAAGCAGTCCCAGCATGAGGCTACGCTGCTGCGTAACACCATCGCTCGGCTTGAACAGGAACAGGAAGCCTTGCAGGATCGTTTCGCCAAGCAGGGAGCGGAATGGGAGCGGGAGCGGCAAAGCCTGCTGCTCCAAACGGCGCAACTGGATGAACAGATCCGGGTGTTGCAGCAGGACAAGATGGTGGTGGACAGCCGGCTGGAGCAGCAGAGCGAAACCTGGGAGCGCGAACGCCTGGCGCTGCACATTCAGATGAATACCCTGGAAGACAATCTGACTCTGCATAAGGCGCGCGCCGGCCAACTGTTGCCGCCGGACGGAGCGCGCGTCGTCGAACAGGTTCGGGCCGACGCCAGCGCTGAACTGAACCGCCGCCAGATGTCCTGGGAGGATGAGCGGCAGGCGCTGCTGGGGCAGATCGAGCGGTTACAGTCTGAGCGGCAATCGCTGCAACGGGTGGTGCACGACGCCGAAACTACGCCTGGCGCTGAACATCCGGTCGCTGCCCAAGAGGTGCAGGAGTTGCAGCGGCAATGGGAGCGGGAACGTCAGGAACGTAAAAACCTGGAGGAAAGACTGGCGGCCCGCGAACGGCAGGCCGAACAGGAGCGCGGCGCCCTGGAAACCGAAATCGAACAACTGA
Source organism: Candidatus Contendibacter sp. (assembly GCA_020890855.1). Taxonomy (GTDB): domain Bacteria; phylum Pseudomonadota; class Gammaproteobacteria; order Competibacterales; family Competibacteraceae; genus RXIV01. Next base: position 11,997 of record JAJHPN010000311.1, read on the forward strand.
TGGAGCGGCTGCTGCGCCTGCACCGCGAACGGAACGGCTAAGCACAGTTCGCTAAGAGTGAGAAGACATGCTGGCGTTACTTAAAAACTTTGCTCCGCTGATCAACCTGATCCCGAACACCGCCATTCAGTTTCTTGATTTTGGCTTTAACCTCAACGAAACCCGGTTGTCACGAGCGTTTCTGGTTGAAACCGGAACCGATGGCTTGGCGGCGCTGACCGCGTTGTACCCGGATGATGCCGGCGGCCAGTTTGTGACCCAGGATGGGCAGATGGTCAAGCCGGAGCAGGTTTATTCCCTGAACGCCGCCAAGGCGGCCGCCATTCTGAATGGCGTCTGGCTGCCCATTCCATTCCTGCGGGTGCGGGAGCCGCGTCCTGATGGTCATCACCTGTTCGACAAGGGCCCGATCAACTGGGCGCGGGCCCGGCTGACGGAATTGCCCACCCCCGACGCCGCCGGCCATACCCACCGGCTCACCCTGGCGTTTGACACCCAATTGTTGCCGGCGCAGGAAGGCCGTCCCTATCTCGCCCCCAGCCCACAGGATATGCAGTCTGGCGAGGAGTTCGCCCTGACCGACGCCGAAACCGACACGGGCTGGTTCCTGACGCAGGACTGGGTGCGGGAGTGGCTGCGCCAGCGGTTCCGCGCTTTTGAGCAACGCCGTCGCGCCCCGCGTCCGGTCGATGAGGCTGAATTGCGGAAAAATCCGGACGCCAGCGCCGCCTATCTCACCCTGCTAACCCTGGTGCGGCGGGCCGTGTCGCCGCCGCAACTGCGTTTCACGTTTGTGGATCAGGGGCCGGCCGCCCGTCTTAATCAGCCGGTCAATGTCGATCTGGTGCTCGACATCGGCAATTCCCGCACCTGCGGGATGTTGATGGAAACCAGCAATGATCGCTCGGTGGACACTAACGACAGCTACCGGCTGACCTTGCGCGATCTGTCGCGCCCGGAGCAAATCTACAACGAACCCTTTCCCAGCCGGATCGAATTTGCCCGGGGTGGATTTGGCAATGACAAGCTATCGCGGCGCAGTGGCCGGTCTGGCGCCTTTCTGTGGCCGACCGTGACCCGGGTGGGTTTTGAGGCGGAAGCGCTGGCTTCCCTGAGCCACGATGTCGAGGGTGGAACCGGCCTGTCCAGTCCCAAGCGCTATTTGTGGGATACCGCCCTGCGCCAGCATCCCTGGTGTTTCAATCCTGGTGTGGACGATCCGGGCAATGCGGGCGGGCCGGTCACTTCCGGCCCGTTTGTCAGCCACTTGCGCGAAGATGGTGAAGAAAAGACCGCCGAGGATCCGCCAGCGCTGGCTGCGCTGTTCTCACGCGGGGCGCTGATGAGCTTCTTTGTCGCCGAGGTGCTGTTGCAAGCTTTTGTTCAGGCTAATTCGCCTGCTCACCGTTATGAACGATACTACCCCGAAGCGCCGCGCCAGTTGCGGCGGCTGATCCTGACCATGCCAACCGCCATGCCGTTGGCCGAACGCAAGCTGTTTGCCCGCCGGGTCCAGACCGCGCTGCGGCTGACCTGGCGGGCGCTGGGGCTGGACGAGAGTCAGGCTCCGGAGCCGTTTCTAAATTGGGATGAGGCCACCGGCACCCAGATCGTGTTTCTGTACAACGAGATCAAGGATAACTTTCAGGGTGACGCCGGCCGATTTTTCAAGACGTTTGGGCGGGTGCGGGAAGGTTACGGCGATGCGCCCTGTCTGCGGCTGGCCAGCATCGATATCGGCGGCGGCACCACCGATCTCATCATTACTACCTATCAACTCGAAGGCGGCGCCGCGCTGCGCCCAACCCAGGAATTCCGCGAAGGCTTCAATATCGCCGGCGACGACGTACTGTGTGGTCTGATCGAACGCAATATATTGCCAGCGCTGCTGGACGCCATTCGGCGCAGCGGCGCGGCCAACGGCGGAGAACTGCTGGCCCGGCTGTTGGGCGCCAACCGGGGTGATCAGGCTGAACGCGAGCGCACCCTGCGCCAGCGTTTCGCCAGCCAGGTGGCTCTGCCGCTGGCGCTGGCGCTGCTGCACCGCTACGAAAACGCGGACCTCAGCGCGGGCAACGAGGCCGTGACCTTACGGCTGACGGATGTGTATCCGGCGGGCGGCGGGCCGAATCCTCAAGTCACGGCCTTTCTGGAAGAGGCGGTGCGCGCCGCTGGCGGCCAGGGGTTCAAACTGGCTGAAGTCGTATTTTCGACCACCCTGCTGGCGGTGGACGCCACAGTGCGCCGGATGCTCGGCCAGGTGTTGAGCGACCTGTGCGAGGTGATCTATCTGTACGATTGCGATTACCTGCTGATTTCCGGGCGCCCCTGCCGATTGCCAGCAGTGCGGGCCGCGATTCTCGCCAAACTACCGGCTCCGCCGGATCGCATCATCAGTCTGCACGCTTACCGGATTGGCGACTGGTATCCATTCCGCACCGACAATGGCCGGTTTATCAGCGATCCGAAGACCACGGCGGTGATCGGGGCGATGGTCTGCGCCTTGTCGGAAGGGCAGTTATACCGGTTCAATTTACGAACTCGCGAGTTGTGCATGAAATCCACCGCCCGTTTTATCGGGGTGTTGCAGCAAACCGGCCGGTTGAAGAAGGAGGATGTGCTGTTCGCCAATCTGGAGCTGGAGGATCGCAAAACCCGGTTGCCGGAAGCGACCTTCAATTTTTACGCGCCGGTGTTTCTGGGGTTCCGGCAACTGGCGGTCGAGCGCTGGCCAGCGACGCCGCTGTACCTGATCAAATTCGCCCAGCAGCAGGACGCCCGCGCCCGGTCGTTGCCGCTCAAGGTCACCCTGGAGCGATCCACTGAAGAAGATGTCGATCTGGATTTCAAGATTGCCGGAGTGGCCGACGCCGATGGCAACCAGCAGCCCAATGGGGTCGTGCAACTGAAATTGCAAACGTTGAAAGACGAATACGGCTACTGGCTGGATACCGGCATCTTCTCGATTTCCACGCTTGAAGCGTAAAAAACATTCTGACCGTCAAAGGTTAAAACATGCCCATAGCGCCGAGAATCCCTCATTGAATAACATTCCACTGCATCCTGCGTTGCAAGCTCAGGCAACGATTCATCGGCGACTGCTGCGGGGGATGAGCTTGCTGCTGTTTGTGACCCTGTCCGGGACCATGATGGTGTTCATGACCAGCGCTTTTACCAGCGGGGAGATTGCCAATGTCCTGCTGCTGGCGGTGATCGGGGTGATCATGCTGCCGGTGGTGGCGCTGTTGGGCGGACTCATCTGGTATCTGGATCGCTGGCAGTCGCAGCGGCTGAATGTCGCTAATCGCCTGCTGGGCGAGTGTCCACCGGTCATGGCTCGATTGACGCGAACCGGACCGGCCGACCGTACCGGAATCCTGACCATGATCCAGCCGTTGGTTGAACCCTCCTCCCCGCCGTGTTATGCGCTGATCCACCCGACCTTTCGCGCCAGCCGCCTGCTTCGCCAGGCGATCACGGCGCAGTTTCACTGCCATAACCAGCTGCCGGGCAGTGACGTGGTGGCGATCCATGCGGGCGACGCCCTGCTGGGCCGGCTGGTTGACCAGGCGGTTTATTGCCGCCAGCGTCGGTGGATGCTGATGGCCGGGTTAATCCTGTTGCTGCTGGTTGCGGCGGTTCTGGGCGCGCGGGCGATGCTCGGCGGTTGAAATCGGTGCTTGACGGTTCACAATCGTCCGTCCACCTCGTCCGCCGGCAGCAAATACTTCACATCAAACAGCACCGCCCCCGACTTGCCGAACGCCCGAAGCCCGGCGGCGCCCATTTCATGGAACTGGCGATGGGCGACGGCCAGAATGATCGCGTCGTAATGGTTCGGTTTCGGCGCGGCGACCAGCTCAATGCCATATTCGTGCAACGCCTCCCGCCTATCTACCCACGGATCGTAAACATCCACCTGGGCGTGGTAATCGCGGAATTCCTGCACGATGTCCACCACCCGGGTGTTGCGTAAATCCGGGCAGTTTTCCTTGAACGCCAGGCCCAGCACCAGCACTCGGGCGTCCATGACCGGCATTCGTTGCTGGGTCATTAGCTTGACCACCCGCTGCGCCACATACGCGCCCATCCCGTCATTGACCCGCCGTCCGGCCAAAATCATCTCCGGGTGAAAGCCAATTTGCTGCGCCTTGTAGGTCAGATAGTAGGGATCAACGCCAATGCAGTGGCCGCCGACCAGGCCGGGGCGGAACGGCAGGAAATTCCACTTGGTGCCGGCGGCCTGCAACACTTCCTCAGTATCGATTCCCAACCGGTTAAACAGCAGCGCCAGTTCGTTAATCAGGGCGATATTGACATCGCGCTGCGTGTTTTCGATGACCTTGGCCGCTTCCGCCACCCGGATGCTGGAGGCTGGATGAGTGCCGGCGCTGATGATCTGCCGGTACAGCGCATCGACGAACGCCGCCGCTGCCGGGGTTGAACCGGACGTCACCTTGCGGATGGTGGTCAGGCGGTGTTCCTTGTCGCCGGGGTTGATTCGCTCCGGACTGTAGCCGGCGAAAAAGTCCACATTGAACCGCAATCCCGATTCCCGTTCGAGGATGGGTACGCAGACTTCTTCGGTAGCGCCGGGGTAAACCGTGGATTCGTAGATCGCCACATCGCCCGGCTTCAGCAGCCGGCCTGCTGTGACGCTGGCGCCGATCAGCGGCCCGAAATCCGGGCGCTTGTACGCATCCACCGGGGTCGGCACGGTGACGACGTAGACCGTGCAATCGGCCAACTCTTCAGCGTGGCTGGCGTAGCGTAACTGCCTGGCCTGGCGCAGTTCGTCGGGCGCGACTTCCAGGGTGCTGTCGATCCCAGCCTGTAATTCATTGATCCGGGCCGCGTTGATGTCCAGGCCTACGGTCGGAAAGTGCTTGCCGAATTCGACCGCCAGCGGCAAGCCAACGTAGCCAAGACCGATGACGCCAATCCGGGTGGTGGCGAGATCAAACATGATGGTGATTTCTCCTGATTTTAGGGTCAGCGCGTTCGCTTCCCGTTATTTCCGCCCAGGCGGGGATGACGATCTTCAAGATCACCGTTCCTCAAGCAATCCCTCCAGATGCTCCTGCAACTGATCCCGTAGGACATGAAGTTCGCCCAGCCTGGCCTGCGCTTCCAAGGTTCGGCCCCGGACCTGGAGCTCCAGCAACTTCTCCGCGCACACCTGCACCTGCTGGTGCAATGCGGCGATGGCCTGGAGGGCGGGCTGCGCACCCATTCGACTAATCTACGGCCAGAATTCGGCGGTGTCGCTCACGGTCTGTCATTCAGACCGGTATTTCATTTCACCCGCATTCCCGGCTCTGCGCCGCTGTCGGGACTGAGCAGATAAATCCCGCCATTACCGCCCGCCGCCAATACCATCCCTTCGGACACGCCAAAGCGCATTTTACGCGGAGCGAGATTGGCGACCATGACGGTCAGCCGCCCTTGTAAATCTTCCGGCGTATAAGCGGATTTAATTCCGGCGAATACTTGCCGGGTTTCGCCGCCCAAATCCAGTTCCAGCCGCACCAGTTTGTCCGCGCCCGCCACCGCCTCGGCCTTGGCGATTCGCGCCACCCGCAAATCGATTTTGGCAAAGTCGTCAATGGTGATCACCGGGCTGATTGGATCGGTCGCCAAGCGACTGGGCGCTGGAGTCGGCGCTTCAGTAGTCGCGGGAAAACTTTCCCGCGACTCGTCAATCATCGCCGTAATCTGGGCCATTTCAACGCGCTGCATCAGTGGCTTGAATTCGGCGATGACATGGTTGAGCATTGGTTTGGCAACATCATCCCAGCACAGCGGCGGAATTTGCAGAAACTGTTCAACTTCAGCGGCGATGCCAGGCAATACCGGTTTCAGATAAAGCGCCAGTAACCGGAACAGATTGAGTCCCATGCTGCATACAGCCTGGACCTCGGCCACCGCTCCAGTTTGTTTGTCCAGCGCCCACGGTTTTTTCTCATCAATATACTGGTTAGCGCGGTCGGCCAGCGCCATGATCTCACGCATCGCCCGCCCAAATTCGCGTTGCTCATAAGCCTGGGCAATCGAGTCGCTGGCGACCACAAATTCCGCATACAACACCGGTTCCGCCAGGCTCTCAGCCAGTTGACCAGCAAAGCGGCGGGTAATAAAACTGGCGCTGCGACTGGCGATATTGACCACTTTACCAACCAGATCGCTGTTGACCCGGTGCAGAAAGTCATCAAAATTCAAATCCAGATCGTCAATCCCGTCATTGAGCTTGGTGGCGAAGTAGTAGCGCAGGTATTCCGGACGCAAGTGCTGGAGATAGGTGCGAGCTTTAATGAAGGTGCCGCGTGATTTGGACATTTTCTGCCCATCCACGGTCAGAAAACCGTGGCAGTGCACCGCGCTCGGCTTGCGGAATCCGGCTCCAGTGAGTTCCGCCGGCCAGAACAGGATATGGAAATAGGCGATGTCCTTGCCGATGAAGTGATACACTTCAGCGGTGCTGTCAGGACTCCAGAAATCGTCAAACTTTAGCCCGGTTCGGTCGCAATAATTCTGAAAACTGGCCATATAGCCAATCGGCGCATCCAGCCAGACATAGAAGTACTTGCCAGGGGCATCGGGGATTTCAAACCCCCAATAGGGCGCATCACGGGAAATATCCCACTCCTGCAACCCGGCTTCGAACCATTCATTGAGCTTGTTCGCCATTTGCGGCTGAATTGGTCCGCTCACGATCCACTCTTTCAGCATCGCCTCGAAATCAGCCAGCTTGAAGAAAAAGTGCAGTGATTCCTTGAGAACCGGAGTCGCGCCGGAAACAACCGAACGGGGATTTTTCAAATCCGTCGGCGAATAAGTCGCACCGCAGTTCTCGCAACTGTCGCCGTATTGATCCGCTGCATTACAACGGGGACAGTCGCCCTTGATGAAGCGATCCGGGAGAAACATCTGTTTTTCCGGATCATAAGCCTGAGTGATCACCCGGCGGCTGATATGACCCGCCGCATTCAGGCGGTTATAGATCAATTCCGCGTAATGGCGATTTTCCGGGGAATGGGTCGAATAATAGTTGTCGAATTCAATCAGGAAATGGGCAAAATCAGCGCGATGCTGTTGCCAGACCTGATCGATCAACTGTTCCGGGCTGAGACCGTCCTGTTCGGCGCGGAGCATGATCGGGGTGCCGTGGGCGTCGTCGGCGCAGAGGTAGTAGCATTCATGGCCGCGCAATTTCTGAAAACGCACCCAAATGTCGGTCTGGATGTATTCGACCAGGTGGCCGATGTGGATCGGGCCGTTAGCGTAGGGCAAGGCGCTGGTGACAAGGATGCGGCGGGCAGAGTGGCTCATAGGAGGCGTCATTCGGTCGGAAAGGGCGCTAAATTAGCAGTATTCCGGCGGCGCTGTCATCCGCCGG